>CAXMOE010000031.1:0-2350 GCA_964194835.1 uncultured Flavobacteriaceae bacterium
AAAGATATCCATAAAAAGGAATAATAGCCCTGCTCCCAAAAACCACTGGAACTGATCTTTATATTCGGCAAATTGTTTAGCCTCAAATTCCTTTTTGTCCATTTGGTTCAATTGCTCTTTGATAAATTCCACGGCATCCTCTGTATTGGAACCGTTAATATACGCTCCATTGCCTTCACTTGAAATACCCTCAAGAATTTCTTCGTTTAATTTGGTTATTACCACTTCGCCTTGAGCATCTTTTTTTAGGCTTTGCAAAACACCATTTCTTTTGATAGGAATTGGGCCACCAGTGGTTTTGCCTACGCCAATTGTAAATATTTTTATTCCTTCTGCTACTGCTTTGTCAACGGCATCCATAGTAGAGCCCTCGGAGTGATCTTCCCCATCTGAGATAATAAACAGCACGCTATTGGTTTGCTCCGCATCGTCAGAATAGGTGGCTGCGAGCTCAATTGCTGCATTTATAGCCGTACCCTGTGATGAAAGCATATTGGTATTCATGCCCTGCAAGAACATTTTGGCAGCACCATAGTCTGTTGTGATGGGAAGCTGTGGGTAAGCCTGACCTGCATAGGCGATAATTCCAATCCTATCACTTGCAAGTTGATTAATGATCTCTGAGACAAGACGTTTGGCCTTTTCCAATCGGTTAGGTGCTATATCCTCTGCCAACATACTTCTGGAAACATCAACCGCAAAAACAATGTCCACACCTTCCCTTTTTACGGTTTCCAATTTTGTGCCAATTTTTGGGTTAACCAATCCAAGGGTTAAAAATGTGAAGCCCAAAAGCAGAAAAATTAGTTTCAGGGTAGATTTAAAGCTCGACCTGTTAGGAGTTAGGCGCTTGAGCAGCGATGGGTCCGAAAACTTTTTTTGTACTTGCTTTTTCCAAATTTGTATTGCCACAAATAAGACGACCATTACCGGAATAATGAACAGCAAATAGAAATATATTTTTTCTTCTAATTGAATCATAACTTATATAAAACTCTTGAACAATGTATTTCTCATCATCCATTCCAAAACAAGAAAAACCCCTGCCAATAGTATCCAGGGTCTAAATTTTTCTTCGTATTTATAATACTTGAATTCTTCAATCTCAGTTTTTTCCAATTTATTTATTTCGTCATAAATAGACTCCAACTTTTTATTGTTTGTAGCCCTAAAATATTCTCCCCCGGTAACTTCGGCAATAGCCTTCAAAAGCTCCTCATCTATTTCAACTTGGCGCATGCCATATCTAAACGAGCCATCGGCATTGTAAGCTATGGGAGAAAGGGCATTTCCGTTGGTTCCCAAACCAATTGTATAGGTTTTAATTCCAAATTCCACCGCAAGGTCTGCCGCTGTCTGGGGTTCTATAAAACCAGCATTGTTTACCCCATCCGTCAACAAAATGATGACTTTACTAATAGCCTTACTATCTTTTAATCGATTGACAGAAGTTGCAAGCCCCATTCCAATGGCAGTACCATCGTTCAGTTGTCCATAGGTAATTTCTTTAAGGGCATTCAGCACAATTGATTTGTCACTTGTAATAGGTGTTTTGGTATAGCTTTCTCCAGCGTAGGCAACAATTCCAATTCTGTCATTCGGACGTTTTTTGATGAAATCTGCTGCAACTTCTTTGAGCGCTGACAATCTATTAGGTTTTAAATCCCTCGCCAACATACTCGATGATACATCTATGGCCATTACAATATCTATTCCCTTTGTGGTCTTGGTCCTGGTAGAAATATCTTCGGTCTGTGGGCGGGCCATTGCTGTAATTATGCACACTAAAGCAAATAATCTTAGCACAAATAGCATGGGTTTTAATTTGGGCAATAAACTATTTGTTGAAAATCCTTGGATACTGGAAATACGTAAGGACACCACTTCTTCTTTCCGCTTAAAGAAATACCAAAGCAAAGCCAATGGGAGCAGCAAAAGCAACCAAAAAAACTGTGGATTGGCAAATTCTATATTTTCTAACATTTATGCATCCGTTTTTACTTCGATCGACCCCAATATTCTATTTACAATTTCCTCCGCATAAGGATCATCCTTTAACCATGTAAGAAGAACTTGTTGTTGAAACCCTTTCCCGCCAAAACTAAGAATAACATATTCACCTTTAAGGTATTCCTTGGATTCAGGAACCGAGAACGTTCCACTACCAAAAGTTTTTATCCCTTTTACTCCGGTGATGGTGGTGAACTCCTCTTTTTTGGTGATTATGTTTTTGGCCCCCTGACGCTCAAAATTTTGCAGTAATTGTTCAATGGTTTTTTCAAAATCGGGCTCTGCTGGTTGCGTAAAGGTTGTCGCCGAGGTTGCAATGGTAAATAATTTAGCGGGATTA
>CAXMOE010000031.1:2360-18029 GCA_964194835.1 uncultured Flavobacteriaceae bacterium
CTCCGGAGGAAGTTGCACCTCTTTACGTAGGAGCACTTTTGGTGTTTCTATGCTAATGGGGGGGTATCCATATGAGCTGGCAACCCATTCTCCTTCCAATAAGGACTTAGTAGGATGTCCTACAATAGTGTCTTTTACATAGTTGAATCCATAATAACTTACCGCAGTGACTGCTGAAATCAAAAATACCCCAATCACAACTCCTGCGATTATAAAGATTTTCTTCCGCTGCGTTTTACGGGCCAGTTCTACAAGATATTCTTCATTCTCCCTTAGCTCTTCTTCGGTAGGCTCTGGCAATGCCTCTTTGGTTTTTATAACTATTTGCTCAATGGCTTTTCTGTCTTGCCTTGCGACAGAGGTTTCCGGTTTGGACTTAGCAAATTTTACTAAATCCGCAGTTTGTAATATTCTTTTAAACTGATTGATGGTGTCATCTTCCAACTTTAATTCGCCTGCATCTTTGAGCAGTTCCAATTTGCCAATCAACTGGTTCGTGGTACTCTCCAATGCCGAAACATGTGCATCCTCCTCAAGATAAGACCGCACAATGTCTGTTAGTTCCGAATAGTATTGTTTATATTCATCCTGAATGAGATACTTGGAATTTTCCAATTTTTTTAATTCCAATAATGCCCTATCGTAAGGAGGTAACAAGGCTTCTTCTTCTTCTTTTGTTAATGGTTTTTTTCGAAGTGCAAACCAATATACCAATCCTCCCACGACCAATAACCCTAATAAGATCAACAAAAGGATTTTCCATAAACTGGAATTGCTTTTTTCAACTGTAATCAATGATTTAATGTCGTACATCTTTTGTGCAATAGTGTCCACCGGAACTGTTGCAACATTTATTCTCAGGGAATCTGTAAAGAATGTTTTGTCATTAATGATTATCTTTTGCTGTGGCAGTAAATAGCTGCCCGAATCGAACTGGGTAAGAGCATATATTTTCTGTAGGGTTATCCGATCAGTTACTTTAACTGTATCCGTTTCAAAGGCTTCCACCATTTCCAAGGGCGAAAAAGTCTGACCTTCAGGGAACAGTATCTGTGCAGTTGAGTCTGCCTCAACATTTATCCGAAAATTAACTTGTTCCCCAATCTTAATATAAGTTGTATCCGTAGATGAAGTTACTTTTGGACTGGTCTGGGAAAATCCAAGGGAAGGGCCAAGCAATAATAGAACAAGGCCGATACCGCGAAATTGCTTTGATAAAATAATATTGATCATTGAATATTTGCTTCTCATCTTTATTAACCCCTTCGCTTAAAATAGCCCAATAATTTTTTTACATAACTTTCATCCACTCTACAGCTAAGGATTCCACAACCAGATTTCGTAAAAGTTTCCTTGAAATAATCTACTCTTTCCCGATGATACTTTCCATAGGCAGACCGTACTTTTTTGGAATGGGTGTTCACTAATTGCAGGTTCCCAGTTTCGGCATCTTCCATTTGCACCATGCCCAAATTGGGAATGGTCTCTTCCCGTTGGTCGTACACCCTCATTCCTGTGACATCGTGTTTGTTCCCGGTTATCTTTAAGGTTTTTTCGTAATCCTCTGCAATAAAATCGGATAGCACAAATACAATGGCTCTTTTTTTCATGACATTGGTAAGGTACTTTAATGCTTCAGCAAGGTTGGTTTTTCTGCTTTTAGGGGAGAATTCCAATAATTCCCTGATGATTCGAAGTACATGTCTTTTTCCTTTTTTTGGTGGAATAAAAAGTTCTACTTCATCTGAAAATAAAATTAAGCCAACTTTGTCATTGTTCTGCATTGCTGAAAATGCCAGAGTTGCCGAAACTTCTGTAATAATCTCCTTTTTGAATTGATTTATGGTACCAAAATGTTCAGACCCGCTCACATCTACCATTAGCATCATTGTAAGCTCGCGTTCTTCTTCAAAAACCTTTACAAATGGCTCGTTATAACGTGCGGTAACATTCCAGTCAATTGCCCTTACATCATCACCAAATTGATACTGACGTACCTCACTAAAGGTCATTCCCCTTCCTTTAAAGGTAGAGTGGTACTCCCCACCAAAAATGTGGTCGGAAAGACGACGCGTCTTAATTTCGATTTTGCGAACCTTTTTAAGTAATTCCTTCGTATCCATTGGCCTATTCACGAATTTTGTTCACTTAGGGAACGTTTCAAGTTTACAGTTTTAGAGCTCAAAACAAGCCATTAAGGCACTTCAACTTCGTTTACAATCTTATTGATTATTTCTTCTGAAGTAATATTCTCGGCCTCGGCCTCGTAAGTTATACCGATTCTGTGTCTAAGGACATCATGAATCACGGCCCTTACATCTTCGGGAACCACATAACCCCTTTTCTTGATAAAGGCATAACATTTAGCCGCAATGCCCAAGTTAATACTTCCACGGGGCGAGGCACCAAAACTGATCAAGGGTTTTAAATTTGCTAGGTTATATTTCTCCGGATAACGGGTGGCAAAAATAAGATCTAGTATATATTTTTCGATTTTTTCATCCATGTACACTTCCCTAACGGCTTTTTGTGCCTTCAAAATTTGGGTAATTGTAATCACTGGTTTTACCTCGTCATATGCACCAGCAAGGTTTTGGCGCATAATTAATTGTTCCTCGTTCATCTTAGGATAATCAATTACCGTTTTTAACATAAAACGGTCTACTTGAGCTTCTGGCAGTGGATATGTACCTTCCTGTTCTATAGGGTTTTGGGTTGCCATAACCAAAAAAGGTTTGTCCAATATAAAAGTTTCATCCCCTATTGTCACCTGTTTTTCCTGCATTGCTTCCAAAAGGGCAGACTGTACTTTTGCAGGGGCCCGGTTTATTTCATCCGCTAATACAAAATTGGCAAAAATAGGACCTTTCTTAATTGAAAAATCATTCACCTTCATATTGTAAATCATAGTACCCACAACATCGGCGGGCAATAAGTCTGGTGTAAATTGTATTCTGCTGAAACTACCTTTCACGGCCTTTGCCAAGGTATTGATGGCTAAGGTCTTTGCCAATCCTGGGACCCCCTCCAACAGTATATGCCCTTGACCCAATAAGCCAATGAGTAATCGTTCAACCATATGTTTCTGACCTACGATTACCTTGTCCATTTCCAATATGAGCAAATCTATAAAAGCGCTCTCCTCAGCAATTTTCTCATTCACAGCACTGATATCAATAGTAGTATTTTCTTCCATAAAAACCGTTTAAATTATAACGCAGATTAACTAAGCATTTAAATAGAATGCAAAATGAATATTTATTTACTTATCCGCTGTTAATTATTGGTTAAAAAATCCGTAAACACCTAAGTTTTATGAAGTATTTAAGGGATTTATTTTTTAATTTCACCAGCCTATGCAAAACAAGACTTCTTATTCAAAAATTATTGCCGGAACCATGACTTGGGGAAGTTGGGGAAAAAAGCTTCCAAAAAAGGATATGATACTTTTGATGAACCATTGTATGGAGATAGGGATAACTACCTTCGACCATGCGGATATTTATGGTGGTTATACCAATGAAGCTGAATTTGGAAACGCTTTTATTGAAAGTAATATTTCAAGAGACAACGTACAACTGATCACTAAATGCGGTATTCAGTTCGATGCTGAAGTAAGAAAAAATAAGGTAAAGCATTATAACTATTCTAAGGAATATATTGTTTGGTCCGCAGAACAATCGCTTAAAAATCTGAAAACCGATTATCTCGACTTCTTTTTACTACACAGGCCTAGTCCATTGATGGAACCAGATGAGGTTGCCGAAGCAATTTCCCAATTACAACAGGAAGGGAAAATCAAAGATTTTGGCGTATCTAATTTTACGCCCACTCAAATAGCTATATTGGATACGGCGATTTCCGTTTCAGGAAATCAGGTAGAGTTTTCCTTAACTGCGGATAAGGTGATGTATGATGGCACATTGGATGATATACTTAATCATAAAAGAATGGCTATGTCCTGGAGTCCCTTGGGTATGTTTTTTAGGGAAAACAACGAGCAGACCCAACGCATTAAAATGGTTTTGGAGCCAATGAAGGAAAAATACAACGCCTCTGCGGACCAGTTGTTGCTTGCTTGGATTTTGAAACATCCGGTTAATGTGCATCCCGTAGTTGGGACAGCCACCCCTAAACGCTTAACGGATGCTGTAAATGCAGTAAATATTCAGTTGGATTTAGAAGATTGGTTTATATTATTGGCTGCTAGTCAAGGGAATGAAGTTCCCTAAGAATCACTTTCAAAGGGAAAGAACAGATAAAATTGATGGACATGCAAAATCTAAAAAACACAAAAACTGCTTTGATTACCGGAGCTACAAGCGGTATTGGCCAGGCTACGGCGGCACTTTTTGCAGCCAACAAAATTAGACTGATTCTATGTGGTAGAAGGCAAGAACGTTTGGATCGGTTGAAAGCAGAACTGGGGACACAGACCAAAGTTCATACCCTAAGTTTTGATGTGAGGGAAAAGGAGGCAGTTATTAGTGCAATAGGGTCCTTGCCAGAAGAATTCTCCAATATAGATATTCTCATCAATAACGCAGGGAACGCCCACGGGATGGACACCATTGATAAAGGCAGCCTTGAAGATTGGGATGCTATGTTAGACATTAATGTAAAAGGATTGTTGTATGTTACAAGAGCAATTCTTCCTCAAATGGTATTAAAAAAATCGGGACATATCATTAATATTGGTTCAACAGCCGGAAAGGAGGTATACCCCAAAGGGAATGTTTATTGTGCCAGTAAACATGCTGTGGATGCCATAAACCAAGGGATGCGCCTTGATCTTAACCAGCACGGAATCCGGGTTGGTTCCGTAAATCCAGGCTTGGTGGAAACAGAGTTTTCGAATGTGCGTTTCAAGGGAGATACTGATCGGGCATCAATGGTATACAAGGGTTTTAAGGCATTACAGCCTGAAGACATTGCCGATATCATATATTTTGTGGTTTCGCGTCCCTATCATGTAAATATAGCCGATTTGATGGTCATGCCCACAGCACAAGCCAGCAGTACGATAGTGAATAAGGAGTTATGATTAATAAACGTTTATTGGTAAAGAACCTTCTCGCCCATAATGATGAAAACAGTTATTATGATAAAAAACGGATGATATCTATTGGTCAGAAAGAAGGGAAAGCCAAATTTTTAAAACATGTTTGCGCTCTTGCCAACAGCAATCCAAAAAACAATTCCTTTATTGTAATCGGGGTAGAGGATGAGGATAATAAAATTGTAGGCGTCGATTTTTTTGATGATAGCAAGATTCAAAATTTGGTAAATGCCTATTTAGATAGTCCGCCGTTGATCGCTTACGAAAACATACCTTTCCCGCACTTACCCGAAGGTAAGGTGGTAGGATTGGTTACGATAAAATCTAATGGAAAAGTCTGCTCTTTGCGGAAGAACATCTGGAAGTATTATGGTGGTTCTGTTTTCTTTAGGGAGGGGAGCATCAGTATGCCCAAAGCCTATGACATTGAGTTGAAGGATATAAATGCAGCAAAAGTGGCCACCATTGAACTACATGCCCGTAACAATATTGAACTCACATTGGATGGGGTTGTCGATTTTCTTAACAATAGGCACAAAAATCTTTCGAGCTATTACAAGGTGTTTAAGGAGCAATTTGTGGTCTGTTGGGCAGGCAACCAAAAAAAGCTCAAAAACGAAACCTATTATTCAAGGGTGGATATAGAACTTATTAATGAACAGGTAAAATTGTTTTACTCCACTCTGGATGAGATCACTATTTCTTTTGACGAAAATTCTTTTACCACTATCGAGTATGTGCAGCTGGGTCTTGGGCTCCAACAAAGTTATTTTCCTTTAGAGAAGGTGGTCATAACATTTTCTGATAATGGAAAGTATCAGATAAATAGCGATCTAATTTTTGAACCTCCACTGTATGACAAGAAAACACTCCATCATATTTTTAACACCAACATTGCACTACTACATAAAGTTGGGAAGAAAATAAATTTAAAACCGACCGAAAAAAAAGATTTAAAACTTCTGCCCGCTACCTTTTTAATTTGTTTTTTGAATGGTTTTGAAGAAGCAAAGGACCATATGGACAATGCCAGGGAAATTCTCAAAAACTACGATTTGGAAGTGTACCAATCGTTGAAGGAATCACTTCGAATATTACGAAAAGTAAAATACAATTAAGACCCAAAAATCTGCTCTCTGGTCGGTAAGGATTCTATCGCCCCATAACCAGTTGTTGTTATTGCTCCCGCCATATTGGCTTTTTGAATCATTGTAATAAGCTGAGAATGGTCCTCAATAACATCAAAAGCATCTTTTAATGTTGCAATTTGCTGTAAAAAACAACCAATAAATGCGTCTCCTGCCCCCGTAGTGTCCACAGGAGAAACCTTTATACTTGGAACGGTTTGTTTTAAGCTTGGGGTGCTTATAAAAGTTCCTTCCCCGCCTAAAGTTATTGCGATAATCTTTGTGCCAACATTATGTAAAAATTGACAAGCTTCATGAAGGTCATTTTTGCCGGATAATAACTGAGCCTCTTCCCAACTAAACTTACACAGGTGCGATTTCTCAACAAACGGCATACATTTTTTTATAAATGAAGCCTCATTTTCTCTCCATAGATCGCCCCTAAAATTAGGATCAAAACTAATAAAGGCGTTTTTGGTGAGCGCATCAAACAGATAATGGCCATAGGCCTTTTCCAAATTTCCACCTAGCAGGGCGGTTGCAGCACCAAAGTGAACAATATTGTCCTTAAACTGCTTTTTTAGCCCAGGGCCGTATTCCAATTCCCTATCTGCCCCACGACTAAATACAAAATCGCGTTCTCCATCTTCTGCCAGAGAAACAAATGCCAAAGTAGTAAAAGTTCTTGTTCGTTGTGCAAGTGTGATATCAACATTATTGTTCTTTAAAACATCCAATAAAAATGCTCCAAAAGGATCATCACCCACAGCGCCTATAAATGAACTGTTTCCACCAAGCTTGGCTATTGCACAAGCTACATTTGCAGGTGCCCCACCAGCTTTTTTGGAAAATTCATTGGCTTTGGAAAGATCACTGCCTTGATTTTCAGCTACGAAATCAACAAGTAACTCACCAATACAGAAGACTTTTTTCATTAAATCAATTTATAATTGAATACCCCAAAGTAAATGGAAATACTATGTGAAACCAAAATTATATGGGCATTTATAGCAAATTGAACCTTGAATTATTCCAGAGCGACTTTTTCTTATACTTTGTTTTAAATTATGTTGGTACTTGACAAGAGATTTATCTAAAATTAAGGCTTTAATTATAAATTGAAATAAGCGGTTTGTTTTTGGTCTATTTTAAAGAAATCATTACCTTCTTAAAAAATTAAAAACACGAATAAAATGAATCTTTTTGATGAAATAAAAAATAAACTAAGTCACGAATTTATTGATATCGTGGAATGGCTGGACAATACCAACGATACGATTGTACATCGTTTTGAAAGGTACCAGAATGAAATTAAAAATGGCGCTAAACTTATTGTAAGGGAAGGTCAGGTGGCCGTATTTATCAGTGAAGGACAATTAGCTGATGTCTTTGAACCTGGCACTTATTCTTTGGAGACCAAAAACCTGCCCATCTTAACTACACTAAAGAGTTGGAAATATGGTTTTGACAGTCCATTTAAAGCCGAGATCTATTTTGTGAACACCCGGTTGTTCCCCGATGAAAAATGGGGCACTAAAAATCCTTTTGTGTTAAGCGATGAACGTTTTGGTCTTGTAGAAATAAGGGCGTTTGGAACGTATAGTTTTCGTATTGGCGATGCAGGGAAATTTATTGTTGATGTTGTTGGAACAGACGGGAACTTTACCAACTATGAGGTGAATGAACATCTTAAAAGTCTTATTGTTACCCGGTTTACCGATACGATTGGGGAAGCAAACTTGCCAATTGAATTGTATGCTGCGAATACTACTGAACTTTCTGCAACCTGCCAAGATGTGATGCAGCCGGAATTTGATCGGGTAGGGATAGAACTGGAAAAGTTCTATATAGAAAATGTATCCTTGCCGGAAGAACTTAAAAAGGAAATATTTGAGTATAGCAGATTGGATAAATTGGACATGACCAAGTTAGCACAATTTAAAGCAGCCAAGGCTATGGAGGCCGCTGCAAAAAACGAGGGTGGCACTGCAGGAGCTGGAATGGGCATGGGCATGGGTTTTGTTTTGGCACAGCAAATGGGCAATATGATGAATCCACAAATGAACCAACAGTCTTTTGGCAGCCCAGTACAACAACGAGTTTCGGCACCACCTCCAATGCCAGTACAGATTCTCTACCATTATGTGGTCAATGGACAACAACTAGGACCTGTTGGCTTCGAAAAGTTAAAAGAATTATTTGCCAACAGAACCATAAATAGGGACTCCTTGGTTTGGAAACAAGGAATGGCTAATTGGGCCACTATAAAAGATGTTGAAGAACTGAAAGTATTTTTGGGGGGAAATACTCCACCACCCTTGCCGTCAGAATAATTTTCCCCCCCATTATTAACGTTAAAGTGGAAAATCTTTTAAAATTTATTAGCGTGTGATCCCATCGTTAAGGGAACTACAGAAGTATGGAGGAAATCATTCAATCGGAACAGAATAAAGCATGCGCAAATTGTGGTGCGGAACTAAGGTATTTACCGGGGTCACAGCATTTAAAATGCGGGTATTGTGGTTATGAGGAATTTATTGAACAAACAAAAAGTAGCTTTGAGGAACTCGAACTTCAACATTATCTAAAAGTTGTAGGTGATAACGCTTATACACAGACCATAGATCTTCTTCATTGCAAGAATTGCGGTGCAAATCAGCACACTGAAGAAAATTTTAGATCTCTTCAATGCATTTATTGTGGGGAACCCTTGATCAAGGAAGACATTGAGAAAGAAGGGTGGATTTTACCTGGAGCGTTGGTGCCATTTAAACTGGATAATAAAAAGGCGAGAGGTATTTTTAAAAATTGGGTAAGCAGAATTTGGTTTGCACCAAACAAATTGAAAAGGGCCGCTTTGGACCCTGAAGCTATCCACGGTCTTTATATCCCTTTCTGGACTTTTGACACCAATCTTTGTGCTTCCTATCAGGGACAAAGAGGGGATTATTACTATGAAACACAATCCTATAGGACAAAGAAAGGGATGCAGACCAGACAGGTTAAAAAGACTAGATGGTCTCCTGCCTCTGGATCTGTTAAGGGATTTATTGATGATATTTTAATAAATGCCTCAGAGGAAAAGAGAAGAGATATTCCAAGAAAAATTGTCAATTGGAAATTAAATGATTTGGTTACATATAATTCCAAATTTTTAGCCGGCTTTGTAACCGAGAAATATTCGGTATCACTAAAAGATGGCCATCACCAATCTTTTCAAAAGGCAAAACAAGTTGCCTACAATTGGATAAGACTGGATATAGGAGGGGACACCCAACGTATAGTACATACGGATATAAAGTTATCGAATGAGACTTTCAAACATATTCTATTGCCGGTGTATATAAGTTCCTATCGCTATAAAACTAAGGAATATCACTTTTTTGTCAATGGACAAACCGGGACCATTAATGGGACCCATCCCTATTCATTCTGGAAAATCTTCTTTTTGATTCTTTTTGTTGCGATCATCATTGTATTAATTACGATTTTTGCACAATGAGAACATTGGTTATAGGGGACATACATTCAGGTTTAATAGCTTTAATGCAAGTTTTTGAAAGGGCGAGGGTAACATCAGGGGACCATCTTATTTTTTTGGGGGACTATGTGGACGGGTGGAGTCAGGCAGTTGAAACGGTAAATTTTTTAATGGAGCTAAAAACCACTCACCAATGTACTTTCCTAAGGGGAAATCATGATGAATTGTGTTATGATTGGCTAATTACTGGAAAAGACAACCCCTTATGGTTTCAACATGGAGGTGAAGCTACAATGGAATCGTATTCACTGCTCGATGATCAAACAAAAAAAGCACATATTGATTTCTATCAAGATTTGTTGAATTACTATTTGGATTTAGAAAACCGACTATATCTCCATGCAGGGTTCACAAATGTTAAAGGAATTGAACACGAATATTTTGACAAAAACTTTTATTGGGACAGGACATTATGGGAATTGGCGCTCTCCTTAAATCCCAATCTCCCCGAAGACAATGTGGTTTATCCAAAGCGTTTAACGCATTATAAGGAAATATATATAGGACACACTCCGGTAACACGAATTGGCGAGACTACTCCTCAAAAAGCGGCCAATGTATGGAATATTGATACTGGTGCAGCCTTCAAGGGGCCTTTATCGATTATTGACGTAAACTCAAAGGAAGTATATCAAAGCGATCCTGTGCATACTTTTTATCCCTTAGAAAACGGAAGAAACTAAAATTTAGAATTCTTTGTGACCGTTTTTGGATATAATTGGGGATATTTACAAAAAATAAGGTATGTCGAACAAGAACGTTAGAATAGAAGTGATGAAGGCCATAGAGGGCAAGGTTGATAGTTTCATAGATAGTTACCTTATTCCTATAGATGAAATATGGCAGCCTACCGATTTTCTTCCAGATTCACAAAACGAAGGTTTTTATGATGAGATAAGACAAATACGAGAGGAGTCAAAGGAATTGGGATATGACTTTTGGGTGACCATGGTTGCCGATACTATTACTGAAGAGGCATTGCCCACCTATGAATCATGGTTGATGGATGTTGAGGGGGTAGACCAACACGGGGAAAATAAAAACGGATGGTCCAAGTGGGTACGCAACTGGACTGCAGAGGAAAACCGTCATGGTGATGTATTAAACAAATACCTTTATCTCTCTGGAAGGGTTAACATGAAGGAAGTTGAGATCACTACTCAACACTTAATAGCTGATGGTTTTGATATCGGAACAGACAGAGATCCGTATAAAAATTTCGTGTATACTTCTTTTCAAGAACTTGCCACCAATATTTCCCATAAAAGAGTGGGTCAGATGGCCAAAAAAAAAGGGAATGTCCTTTTGGGAAAAATGTGTACCATAATCGCTGGAGATGAAATGCGTCATCATTTGGCCTATAGAGAATTTGTCAAGACTATTTTTGAACATGACCCAAGTCAGATGATGTTGGCCTTTGCCGATATGATGAAGAAAAAAATTGTGATGCCCGCTCATTTTCTTCGCGAATCTGGAGGAACAATCGGGACTGCTTTTGAAAATTTTTCCAATTGTGCCCAGCGACTTGGGGTATATACGGCTCAGGATTATATTGAAATCCTTAAAAAATTAAATTCATATTGGGAGTTGGATGCTCTACGAGTTCTAAACGATGATGCAGAAAGAGCACGAGATTATCTAATGAAATTACCCAATAGATTGGAACGTATATCAGAACGCATGAAGTTTCCTGAGGATCAATACCAATTTAAATGGGTTGAGGTTAATGGTATGATTTAAAAAAACCGGTTCATATGAACCGGTTTTTTAATATTAATATTTACCTCTTTTATGTTGATCTTGCCATTTTGAGAGATTTTTCCATTTGCCTTCATAACACATCTTAGACTGCATGGGCCATGACGAAGGGTCGTGCATTTTATATCTGCTGCCACCCGAGAGCAATACCTCCTTGCATTTGGAAACACTGGTCTCCGAAAGGGCTTTCCAAGTTTTTATTTCAAAATTATGGAACAGTCCTTCTATTTTAGGCCCTATCCCTTCTACTAATTTCAAATCGTCCTTTTTAATGTTTTTGCCGAAGAAGGCTTTTGCAACCACCCTGTCAAAAGCTTTTTCATCTGTAGCCTTGGTCTCCAAATCTATAGACCCAAGGTCTTCAGAGGGAGTGCTTACAACCGCAGACAACTTTTTATTACATGCTGCCAAATCAGCTTCCAGTTTTGTGCTCTTTTCGGTTAATGATTTTACTTCAGTTGAGAAATCAATTGTGGGGGTTCCTCCCTTACCTATCAAGTAACCCAAGATCCCAGATATTATTCCAACCAATGAAGGAATTATCCAGCACCAGATGTTGAGATTTTCAAAATTCATGTCCTTATATTTTATAGTTAGCAGTGTTGTTTAGTGTGTTGCCCAGTTTTTTGTACTTGGATCTTCAGTTTGCGGTATTGCATCCAAAAACGAGAATGGTTGGACTTCTAGAAGTAGTGTTGATTTTTGGTCCGGGAGTGCATTGACCGCAAGTGCACGCCTTGGCAAAATTGGTTTCTGAACTCCTGAATTATAGTCAATGTTTTGGTTAACCATAGTATTCGTATTATTCCTTTTGCTAAAAACAAAGGAATTGGGATTCGCTTCAGGCCTTATCGGATCAATCTCCTTAATTGCAGCAGTCTGTTTTTCTGCCGCACCACATTCACTGCAGTACATTACAAAGAAATAAGTGCCCGATAGAATTGTAATCAGGATGCCAATCAGGTTGGTTGTAGTTTTTGTCATAGTAATGGCGTATTAAGTGTTTAATATACAATGTATTAAAAAAATCTATACTGGTTAAAGATTCTATGGTAAAACTTTTCAGTAGAGCCCCAGTTTTCCTATCAAAAGAATTTTGTTTAACTGCAGAAAAGATCTTCTATACTGCCAGGTATACATTTTTTGGAGCCATTTATAAATTCGTGTAGTTGTTAATGACCGATTATAATGATCTTAGAAGTATGATATTAAAAAACCCTATTTCTCCCGACAAAGATCCGGCATTGAAATAGGTATTATTTTAAAGGAATCGTGAAATACTAAGTACTTCGAAATCTGTTGAAGGTATAATGGTAAAGCGCCTTATTTTTAGATAATATGGTGCAATGAATGTTAGTTAGCTTGAAAAACCCGCAAATTCTTCAAATGCCTCTGAAGAATAGCGGGTTTTTTGTATGTCTCCTATAAATCAAATTTTATCCCTTGGGCCAAAGGAAGCTCTGTAGTATAATTAATGGTATTGGTCTGTCGGCGCATATACACTTTCCAGGCATCCGACCCCGATTCCCGACCACCGCCAGTTTCTTTTTCGCCACCAAAAGCACCGCCTATTTCAGCACCTGAGGTACCAATATTGACATTAGCGATACCACAATCACTGCCGCCCTGACTTAAAAATCGTTCTGCTTCCCGTAGATTGTTGGTCATAATAGCAGAGGACAGCCCCTGTACCACACCATTCTGTATGGCAATGGCATTTTCCACATCACCTGAATATTTCAACAGATACAATACTGGTGCGAAAGTCTCGTGTTGTACGATTTCAAAATTGGGTTTGGCCTCCGCAATTGCTGGCTTTACGTAACACCCACTTTCATACCCATCTCCTTCCAAAACTCCACCTTCAACAATAAGCTTTCCTCCTTCATCCACTACTTTTTTAAGTGCATGTTGATACATTGAAACAGCATCGGTGTCAATCAAAGGGCCAACGTGATTGTTCTGGTCCAAAGGATTTCCAATTTTTAATTGCTTGTATGCATCAACAACTGCGTTTTTCACCGTATCATATATACTATCATGAATAATTAAACGTCGTGTTGATGTACAGCGTTGTCCTGCGGTACCAACTGCTCCAAATACGGCACCGATTACCGTCATTTTTATATCCGCATCTGGGGAAACAATAATAGCGTTGTTACCACCCAGTTCCAATAATGATTTTCCCAAACGGGCTGCAACGGCCTGTGCTACAATTTTCCCCATTCGTATAGACCCTGTTGCTGATATCAAAGGAATTCGTTTATCGTTGGTCATGTATTCGCCAACTCGATAATCACCGTTTATTAAACAGGATATTCCTTCAGGCAAATTATTTTCCCTAAAAACAGCTGCTGCAATATTTTGGCAAGCTACTCCACACAAGGGTGTTTTTTCTGAAGGTTTCCAAACACATACATCACCACAGATCCAAGCCAATGCCGTATTCCATGCCCAGACTGCAACTGGAAAGTTAAATGCAGAAATTATCCCAACCACACCTAATGAATGGTATTGTTCATACATGCGATGTCCTGGTCTTTCGGAATGCATGGTAAGGCCATGGAGTTGTCTCGATAATCCAACAGCAAAATCGCAGATGTCTATCATTTCCTGTACTTCTCCCAAACCTTCTTGATAGGATTTGCCCATTTCGTAAGAAACCAGTTTTCCAAGCGGTTCTTTAAGTTCACGAAGCTTATCGCCAAATTGGCGTACAATTTCTCCTCGTTGAGGAGCGGGTTTTGTTCGCCAGATATGAAATGCCTTGGTAGCAGATTCCATAACTTTTTTATAATCGGATTCAGAGGTGCCTTTAACACTGGCTATCAATGCGCCATCTACTGGAGAGTACGATTCAAGCATCTCACCTGAGGAAAAATTAACGGACCCTGTTGAGGTCCCGTTGTTGATATCTTGGATTCCCAATTGCGTTAGGGCTTCTTTGATTCCAAATTCTGCTATGTTTTTTGACATTTTATAACTTTTTGGGTACGGTTTGTTAGATTTTCGGCAAAGCTACAAATTATTATGCGGTATTAATCCCTGAGCAATAGATATGTTACTAGGATTGTTTTGGCAATATCACGCAACACACACTTTATACCGTAGCCTAGCATCGATGGGTTGCCCAGGATTATTATTTGATTAAAAGCAGTAGTACTGCAATCAATGCCGGAAGTGCCTGAACTACAAATATTTTACGTTCGGCGGTAAAGGTTCCGTATATACCGGCAATAGCAACACAGCCAAGGAAGAATAGGGATATATTGGTTTGCCATATGGCATTTTCTATAAAAAGAGACCAAATAAGTCCTGCCGCTAAAAATCCATTATATAGACCTTGATTGGCCGCAAGTTCTTTTGTCTGTTCAAACAATTCAGCCGGAAAACGTTTAAATATCTTTTTACCCCTTGTAGTCCATGCAAACATCTCAAACCACAAAATGTAACAGTGAATAATTGCAACTAACCCAATTAAAATTTTAGTAAATAAGTCCATAATCAGTTTTTAAATACTTTTTTCCAGATAAGTTGTAAGGTCAATTATTTATCATCAGCAATTAAGTGCTTATCCACTGTCATCATGGTACTACAATTTGAACAGGTTCTCAATTTTTCTGAACCATAAAAGGTTTTAAAATGCCCCAAAAAATCTTTTTCAATGTCGTTTAGTGTAAAATATACTTCGTACAACTTAGTATTGCAATTGTCACAGAACCATAAGAGCCCGTCATCTACATTCATGTCAGATCGTTTACGCTCAATTACTAATCCTATAGATCCCTCATGGCGAACCGGAGAGTGGGGCACTTTAGCTGGGTGCAGATACATATCCCCAGGGCCCAATTTCATCGTCTTTTTTTGTCCGTCTTCCTGTATATGGACTTCTATGTTCCCTTCGAGCTGAAAGAAAAGTTCCTCCGTTTCGTTATAATGGTAATCTTTTCTGGCATTAGGACCAGCAACTACCATTACAATATAATCTCCAGCATCTTTGTAGAGATTTTTGTTGCCGACAGGGGGCTTTAAGTCGTCTCTGTTTTCTTCTATCCACTTGTTGAGGTTAAAAGGTGCGTTTATAGCCATAATGTGTTGAATTAGGTATAATTTATGGTTGGCATTTGCTGTAAATATGACGAATTATATTGAATCAATCCCATTGGTGTTGTGAATTATCATCA
>CAXMOE010000031.1:18039-20368 GCA_964194835.1 uncultured Flavobacteriaceae bacterium
GCTAATTTAAGAAAAGAAAATGTTTTAAGGTAAGGCTAATTGTAGAACAATTGCGTAAAATAATAATCGCCATTGCCATCTTTTTTCACACTTACTGCGGTGTGGGTAAATTCTCCCTCAATATTTTTTCGGTGCCCAGGACTGGAAATCCAATTATCAAACACTTCGGTTGCAGACGAATAATCCTTGGCCACATTTTCTGCTACTTCAGCTGCATCCACTTCTGAAGAAATATTGGATGCACGGGCACTAAAATTGTCATGGCTTATACTACCCTTAGCAATCATGTAGTCAGTATGGGAATTGGCGTATTGATAGGCGATCGCACTAAATTCTAAAGAACTATAACCCAAAGATATCCTATGTTCGTTGACAATACCTAATAAATCCTGCTCTACCAGCACGGAATTTTTGGCCTCAACAATACGTGTATTTTCTACGGACTCTTTACTGCAAGAGCCTAGAATAAATACAAACAAAACAGCGATGGCATAGTGCAATCTCATTTTCATATAGTGTTCTATTCGTAAGTAGGAAAGGAATTATGGGTATCCTTATGCTCTTAACATCAAGTAGGAAAGGAAAGAATGGGGATTCTTGTATTATCGCAATTAATTCTAATCGTGTGCAGTAATATTAATGATTTTTATTATAAAGTTCTACAAAAAACACGTTTTATTCGACCATCTGTATCATTTGTGAGATTGTAGGCGTACCAACATTAAAGATGTAACAACTAATCGGAAATCGGTGAAGGAATAAAATAAAAGGATTAACTGTGACAACTAAAAATATTCATGTTATAATAAACGTTTGGGAGATTAAACCATATTAACCTAATCTTCGGTCTTATCTTTTAAAACCAAACTGAACAAAACAGCGCCTATTTCATGAATGGGCCCGTATAGTTTGGATTCTTTTTTAGTAGATTCATTAATAAAAATTTGGGAGCTATTTACCCTATCCACAAACACCAATAGTGCCCCTAATATTACCGCTACCTTTAAAGCGCCAAAAATACCACCCGCAATTTTATTTAAAAGACCCAACATGGCAAAATCTGCAACTTTAGTCAATAATTTGCCTGCCAAATGAACAGCAAGTACTATAACAATAAAAGTAATAATGAATGCAGTGAGATTAATGTAACCTTCATTCCAATCCATATTGCTCGAAAGGTAATCCCCAGCGATATAGGAAAAATGAATGGCACCAAAAAGGCCCGCGATCAGGGCAATGATAGAGGCAATTTCTACAAAAAGGCCATTTTTGAGTCCCTTAAAAAGTCCCCAAATAATCAATAGCCCTAAAACAATGTCCAAAAAACCCATAATGAAGCGTTTTCACAAATATAGAACTTTGATTTGTACATTTGCATTTAACCGTTACACATGGCAAGGGATATACAATTAAAGGAAAGATGGGAAGTATTGGTCGAGAAACTGTCCCAGCAATTTGCAGATGGCGACCCACTGGAATTGGATGCAGTAATTTATTTAGTCGGAGTACAGGAATTGGGGCAACTAAATAAAGTTTACAAGAAAGATGAAAAGATAAACCTTATGCATATTGCCATTTGCAGGCTGTTGGAGCCCTATGGCTACTATGAATTTGATTTCTTCGATGAAGAAGGTTGGCCCCACTACAAGATTAAGGAGGAGTTACCACCACTTAAGGCGGGAGAGCAGTCTGTGTTAATGAAGGAAGCATTAGTTAACTATTTTGTGGAAAAGACTTATATAGATTAAGGCATATTCGAAATACATGTAAATGAACAATAGCAAACCTTATTATGCGGTCATATTTACCTCTACAAGGACGGAAGGAGATAATGGATATGCTGAAATGGCTCTACAAATGGAAAGCTTGGCTGCACAACAAAAGGGATTTTTAGGAATTGAAAGTGCAAAGGAACAGGTTGGGATTACGGTAAGCTATTGGGATAGCTTAGGAGCCATATCCAATTGGAAGGCCCATACAGATCATATGTTCGCACAGCAGAAAGGGATAAAAGAATGGTACCGTTGGTATAAGGTAAGGATTTGTTTGGTTGAAAAGGAATATGAATTTAATAAGTAAGAGTATTTAGGGGATTAAATTTATTGTCCTTTTCAATCTTGGCAAGCAATCTTGCCCAAAATAATGGGTAAACAAGGGAGCTTTTCAATAAATTAATTATAAAAACACTGATTTGAGAGATAACATTAAATTTTCGAATTTGGATAGGACCAAAACCGTTCAAAACATATCCAATGAACCCTTTGACCTTGTAGTTATTGGAGGAGGAATTACCGGTGGGGGTATTGCATTGGATGCAGCCTCCAGAGGC
>CAXMOE010000032.1:0-491 GCA_964194835.1 uncultured Flavobacteriaceae bacterium
AACTATAAGCGGGAACATCTGCATCCTCTAAAAAGATCCCATTCCATTTTTACCGATGCTGGAGACCAGCCCAATGTGGTGCCCTCAAAGGCTTCTATATGGTTTTACCTCAGGGATATTACCTATGAGGGCATAATGGACATGTATGAAGATGCCAATAATATGGCCCAGGGAGCAGCATTAATGACCGATACCAAGGTGAGCTCCAAGATTGTGGGCACAGCTTGGCCAAGGCATTTTAATACGGTGGTGGCCGAAACCATGTACGACAACATTGAAAAAGTTGGTCTGCCCCAATGGTCGGAAGCAGACCAGACTCTTGCCAAGGCTGTACAAAAAGAGGTGAACTCCAAGAATTCCGACGGCTTAGATTTGGAATTAAAACCGCTGGGATTACCGGTAAAGGAACCTGTGAGCGGAGGTTCCGATGATATTGGTGATGTGTCCTGGAAAGTGCCCACGGTAACCTTGCGTTACCCTTCCAACATTCC
>CAXMOE010000032.1:501-6544 GCA_964194835.1 uncultured Flavobacteriaceae bacterium
CATGGCAACTCCTATAGCCCACAAGGGAGCAACCGCAGGGGCCAAGGTAGAGGCCATGACACTGTTGGACCTGTTGCTAAGACCAGAATTGGTGGCACAATCGTGGGATTATTTCAATAATGTGCAAAGCAAGGAAACCAAATACCAACCGATGATTACTGCCGATGACCCTCCTCCGGTGTACTTAAACAAGGGTATTATGGACCAATATAGACCTAGTTTGGAGCAATTTTATTACGATGAAACCAAATACGATTCCTATTTGGAACAATTGGGAATTGAATATCCCACACTAAAAATAGATTAGTATATAGTTAGTTTATCATAATATTTTACTTGTGCCGCCTCGGCCTCATAGCCTGCCTGCCGTCTGGCAGGTTCAACGGATAGTCCCGATAGCTATCGGGGGAAGTTTCCTTCTTGACTTTCTTCTAAAGAAACTTAAATCATATGATTGCTGTGGTTTGAAAAAATTGAACTAGGACGATGCACTATGTTTACGTTATTAAGTCTTTAAAAAACGGAAGTTTTTATATTGGAAAGACCTCTAATTTGGTTGATCGATTACATTTTCACAATACCGCAGAACTCAATGTTGGTGTGAGCAGGAATGGAATTCCTTGGGCGTATTTCTATACTTTAGAGGTCGAAGATGCCAAGGCAGCCGGAAAAATTGAGGACCATATTAAGAAAATGAAGAGCAGGAAATATATTAGTGACCTTAAAAAATATCCTGAAATAAGTCAAAAACTCATCAAAAAGTATTCCTAAAATTCGCGATGTTAAAAAATGGCCTCATAGTTCAACGGATAGCCCCGATAGCTATCCGGGGAAGTTTTGGTCAACTTCAGAAAAAGCACATTAAATTTTTCTTTACATTATGTGTACGGGGCGCCTGGTTAATGGTTTTTTTAATTTCTCACTTTAACTGGATATTTTGCCGAAATAATTTACTTTAGCGGCCTCGGCCTCATAGTTCAACGGATAGAATAGAAGTTTCCTAAACTTTAGATCCAAGTTCGATTCTTGGTGAGGTCACATCTAATTTTACAAAGTCTTTAGCTGCAACCTTACAGCTAAAGACTTTTTAGGTTTGAAGGGACAATTATACGGGATTTATATTTTTTATTTTGGGATTAAGAACCAATGACGGTGAACAGCGCCAATCCAAATCCTTGCCTAGGCAATTAAACCATTGTTGACCCATTGATTTAAATCAAACATTATCAAAGGTATTGGGGTGGTGGTTAAAAATAAATATCTTAAATTTGAATTCCCCACACCTGTATTTATGAAGAACCTACTGGGAAAAATCAGAAATACTTTATCTCCTTTTTTTATTACCAAAGTTGCGGGTATATATTTAATCCTTATTGCATTTGTAATAGGAATTGCCACCTTTATTGAAAATGATTATGGCATTGATACGGCCCAAAAAGTCATTTTTAGATCTTGGTGGTTTGATCTGCTACTCCTCCTATTTGGAATTACCATAATAGTGAACATTTTTAAGTTTAGAATAATCCAACAAAAAAAATGGCCGCTGGTGATTTTTCATGGCGCAATAATTATCATTCTAATTGGATCGGGGGTTACAAGGTATTTTGGTTTTGAAGGGATTATGCATATTCGGGAAAATGATGTTTCCAATAGTTTTCTGTCATCCAATAGTTTTTTGAAATTTAAAGTGATCCAAGACGATAAAACCTATGATTTTGATGAACCCGTACTATTTACATCGTTGGGGAACAATAATTGGCAGGAATCTTATCAGATCGGAAACGATTTAATCGAAATTAATGTAAAAGAGTATGTCCCCAATCCGAAACGAATTTTAAACGATGACATAGACGGCAGACCCACCTTACAAATAGTTGTGGATGGTGCTAATGGTAGACAAGAATATTTTATTGGCAAAGGAGAGACCAAGCGTATTCGAAATGTGACGTATAATTTTAAGGATACTCATCAATTACCCCAGGCCATAAATGTAATTTTCAGGAACGACTCTCTATTGTTCAAATCCGATAGGACACTTACCCAAACAGTAATGGCAACCCAAAAGAAAGATACTTTATATGGCTCCAGTAACTATAAACCTTTGAAATTAGGTTCCCTTTATTCTGATGGCGTCAATAATTTTGTTTTCTCAGATTTTAATAAAAACGGCAAAGTCAGGATTGAATCTGAAGACCCTAAAGTAAAAAACGAAAGCTTAATGGCCCTTTTGATAGATTTATCTGTTAATGGGAAAACAAGGGAAACCTATGTTTACGGAAAAAAAGGACTGCCTAGCAGGCCTAAAGTGTTGAATTTTGATGAATTAAGCGTATCGGTTTCTTACGGAGCAAAGGAAGTAGTGGTACCTTTTTTAATAAAACTAAACGAGTTTATTCTAGATAAATACCCACGTACCAATAGCGTATCTTCCTATGTCAGCGAAGTTACTCTCGTTGATGACAAAAAAGAGGTAAAATTCGATTATCGCATTTTCAAGAACAATATTTTGGACTATGATGGATATCGTTTTTTTCAATCCTCTTTTGATAAAGATGAAAACGGTACTTATCTAAGGGTAAAAAGAGATTTTGGGGGTACATGGATCTCGTACCTGGGGTATGCCTTGCTGACCCTTGGAATGCTTTTGATTATTTTTAAAAAAATTCCCTTCCCATGATTGCGGGAAGGGGAAGAGTAGGTTAAGTTGTGGCTTAATTTTAATGTGTGGCATTCCATTCTTCGGATTCCATTGAAAATTTCATATCCTTCAACATAGGATAGCGCTGTTCTTTTTCGAACTTTTCCATATTCCAAGTTTTTGTAAATACGGCTTTGATCATAAAGAGCATTACTTTTATTTTATTGCCAAAAGTTTGTTTAAAAATAGGGTTGGTATCGATGTATCTTTTAGCAATGGTTTCAAAATCATCGGCTTCTTTTCCAACAATATCCTTTACGACGGAAGTTGGCCCGTTCACTGTCCATACTCCTGTGTGTCCTTCCTTGAAATAGGACCGTACTTGAGAGATATCCATTTGGGAAAAACCTTTTGTCTTTAGGACTTTAAGCAATAATTTTTCGGGGAGATCGACAGCCTTAACTTTGGTGCCAAGTAATTTTCCAATGATGTTGGCCATTTGCTCTGCGGTTAGCACTTCCTTGCCTGTTATCCTATAGATCTTCCCAGCATGTTTTTTTGGATCTTTCAGGACATGTGCACCCACCAAACCAATATCCTCATTGGATGGAGGGGCGTTCTTGCCAAAATTGGGAAACATGCCCAACTGTGCAAAGGATTCCGGGGCCATAAAATAGTTATTTCCAAAAAAGCCTGGATTAAGAATGGTCAGACTCACATTCAATTGCTTGAACATGGCTTCAACCAACCAGAGTTCTCTGGTATAAATTGAAGGATTAGAGTTAGAACTCAACCATTGGGTAACCAATACTACGTGCTCTATGTTCTTCTCTGCCAAGGCAGCCACAAAGGTCGTTCCTTGGTAAAGGATATTTGGAAAGGTAGGCACAAAATATACCCTTGTAATATCTTTCAAGGCCTTTCTTACGTCGCGGATATCCAAAATGTCTCCAACAAATATTTCTGCACCCAATCGTTGCAGTTCTTTTGCTTTTGCCGAATTGGGATTACGGACAAATGCCCGGACCGGGAATCCCATTTCTAACAATTCCTTTGCGGTTACAAAACCAGTGTTCCCATTTGCTGCGGTTACTAATATTTTTGCTTTCATAATATGTGTATTTAAGAGTTAATATTGAATTATTGTTGTTAAGCTTTCTTAAAAATTATATTACAAAAGTATTGATGATGAGCTACTTAGCATTTGAGAATTCACTCAATTCCTATGGTATTTGGATCAATTGGTTTAAAAGGCGTTAAAAATTCAGCTAAGCGAGGTGCGTTCTGGGTATTATCTCTTTTTGCTCAAGCGATATTCCGAGGGAGTAAGGTTAAATTTTGCTTTGAAAGAACTCGAAAAATGTGCCATGTCATTAAAATTACAATCGTAAGCAATGGCACTTATGGTCTCATTGGATGCAAGAAGCAGTTCAGATGCCTTTTCCAAGCGTCTATTTTTGATATAGTTTGCTGGACTGTCATTGTAGACTTTGCGAAACTCCCTGTTAAAGGAGGCTAGACTCCTATTGCTTAACTGGGCAAGTTCCCCTATGCTTAAAGGAGATAGGATGTGGGCCTCCACCACCTCCTTCAAGGAAAAGGATTTTGGAGAAAACAGATTGTTCATGATCTCCATAATGATAGGAGCATCTTTTGTGTTTAAAAGTAAAAGGATAATTTCTTTCAGTTTTAAGGTCAGCAGCTCCTGGGTCACAAGACCAGGATTCTCAAAGTAAAACAAAAGACTCTTCATGTAATTTTGTATCGTTACATCAGCTTCAACCTTGGTCATATTAACACTGTAGGCTTGGACTTCCCTGTTTTTCATAAAAATGGGAATTTCCTTTTCATAAAGTTGTTTCAAAATATCGGGGTGAAAATGAATGGCAACCATTCCAAACTGTCCAGATGTTGTGTCAGCTATTCCATCGTACATATAATTCCCACATTTCATCAATACCCCTTCATGCTGCTCGATAACAAGAAGTTCTTCTTCGGAATATGAATTATTTTCACCTTCCAGCACATACAAAAAACAAGCCTCGTTGGGAAGAGGGTTAGGATTTTTAAAGGGAGGGGTAACCACTGCCTTTTCAAAGACTTTTTTTCCAAGCAAATCAATGGTCCGATGTTCGAGCAGCATAGTGTCCTACTGAAATAGATAATTAATGATGAATATTCAATTTAAAGATAACAAAAAAGAGGCCTTCATAGGGCGCCATTATTTTCTCTTCATAATTTATATGTATAGGTTAGATACTAGGGATAAATTTCTGTCATTCATTGGTTAACTTTACATTTTAAAAAACTTTCATAGGGAAATAACATCTGGATAACAATGAGCAAGATTCGGGTTTTAAGACCTTCAAAGTGGCCCTACTTTTGTACCATAAATTACCATTAAAATGAATGAACAACAGCACATTAATTATAATCGCATTGCAGAAGCCATAGATTATATAAAGAAGAACTTTAAACAGCAGCCTACCCTAAACGAAATTGCTGAGACGGTACATCTTAGTCCCTTCCATTTTCAACGGCTTTTTGCGGATTGGGCAGGGGTAAGTCCTAAAAAGTTTATGCAGTATATGAGTGTGGAATATGCCAAAAGTCTGCTCAAGGACCAACAGGCCACTCTTTTTGATGCTGCCTATGAAACGGGCTTATCGGGTACAGGTCGACTTCATGATCTATTTATGAACATTGAGGGAATGACGCCGGGAGAATTTAAAAACGGGGGCGAAAACCTGGTCATTAACTACAGTTTTGCAGAAAGCCCCTTTGGGAATATCATTGTAGCATCCACCCCCAAAGGGATCTGTCATATGGCCTTTGCCGAAAACGAAGAAAAGGGATTGAAGGGCTTAAAACACTATTTTCCCAATGCCAGACTTCACCAAATGGTGGACCTTATTCAACAGAACGCCCTGTTTATTTTTACGCACGACTGGAGCAAGCTCAATCAAATAAAATTACATTTAAAAGGAACGGAATTTCAATTAAAAGTTTGGGAAACCCTCTTGAAAATCCCCATGGGTAATTTAACCACCTATGGAAACATTGCCAAGAAACTGGAGAATCCTAATGCCTCCAGGGCCGTGGGCACAGCCATTGGTAACAACCCGGTCGCCTTTTTAATTCCCTGTCATCGAGTAATCCAATCTTCGGGCAATATTGGGGGTTATATGTGGGGAAATACTCGAAAATCTGCCATTATTGGTTGGGAAGCAGCAAAGACCAATCTATAGATGAGCAAGAATCGGGTTTTCACAAACCGAGAATCTTATCAATTTTACTCCAATAAAAAACAACAACAATGAAAACATTTATTTTAATCCATGGTTCATGGCATAGTGCTTGGAACTGGCACAAGGTTACTCCAATTTTAGAAAGTAAAGGCCATAA
>CAXMOE010000032.1:6554-10546 GCA_964194835.1 uncultured Flavobacteriaceae bacterium
GGTATGGGTAGGGATAAAACCCCTATCAAAGAAGTAAAAATGATAGATACTGTTGAAAAGATCTGTAATCTAATCGATAGAGTGGAAGGGAAAGTAATTCTTGTGGGCCATAGTAAAAATGGGATCATGATTTCACAGGTTGCGGAATATCGGCCGGATAAAATTGAAAAACTGATTTATTTGGCAGCTTATTTAGTTCCCAATGGTAAAACTCAGGGAGAATATTCGGTACAGGATATAGAAGGGGTATTAAAGCCGTATGTTACAAGATATGAAGATACAACTTCACATACCCTACAGTCCGAAATTTACAAAGAGGGTTTGTACCATGATTGTGATGAAAATATCACCGAACTGGCAAAGGTTTTATTGGGTCACGAACCGGTGGAATCTGGAATTACACCCTTGCAACTTACCGATCAAAACTTTGGAAGTGTGCCTCGGTTTTATATTGAGTGTACCGAAGACAAAGCAGTAACGCCTTATATCCAGCGTAAGATGTACACGGAAACACTCTGTGAAAAAGTGTATAGTTTACCGACAAGTCATTCTCCATTTTTCAGCAAACCAGAGGAGTTGTCAGATATTTTTTGTGAAATAGCTTTAGGATAACATCACTATGAAAGATTTAGATGTAAAAATTGCCTCTGTAGATTGGAATGCAATCTCTCGGCAAATGAATGATCATGGATATGCTATTGTCCCCAAATTTATTACAAATGTGCAATGTGAGTCCTTAATCGAAGCATACGAAAGTCCAAATAATTATCGCAAGACTGTGGTGATGGAGCGTTATAGATTTGGCTTTGGGGAGTACAAATATTTTGACTACCCACTTCCTGAAATTATACAGTCGATTAGGGAAAGTGTTTATCCCAAACTTGCACCCTTGGCAAATCTTTGGATGAAGGTATTAAAGACCAACAGCAAATTTCCAAATACCCATTCAGAATTACAAGCACTTTGCCATGCCAATGGTCAGTTTAAACCAACAGCCCTGATTTTAAAATATGGCAAGGGAGGTTATAACACCTTGCATCAAGATCTATATGGTGAGGTGTATTTTCCCTTCCAGACCGTGCTCTTTTTAAATGAACCAGAACAGGAGTATACCGGGGGTGAGTTTGTGCTTACCCAGCAAACACCAAGGGCACAATCCAGGGCTATTGTCCTAAAGCCTAAAAAGGGCGATATGCTCATCTTTACCACCAATTTTCGTCCTGTTAAAGGAACAAGGGGTTATTATAGGGCAACCATAAAACATGGGGTAAGTGAAGTGCAAAGCGGAAAGCGGCATACTTTGGGAATTATTTTTCATGACGCAATAAGTTAGAACTATGGTTACACATCAAGAAATGTCCAATAAAGAGCTTACTGAAAGGATAAGAAATAAAAATATTTTAGTTGGAGGCAATGTCAAATTAAAGATATATGGTATTTTGGGGTGTAAGTCGGGCAAGCGGTTGAAAAAGGAGAACAGAGTGTTTTTTCGATCGGTATGTGAGGCCCAAGAATTAGGCTATAGACCTTGCGGACATTGTATGCGGCCTGAATATAAAAATTGGAAAAATGGATCTTTTTAATCCCGAACTCATAAACAATCTATTGCCGTATGATGGGCAAACCCTTTATTATGGGAAGATTTTGGACCAGCAGGAAGCCGAATTTTATTTGGAAAAGTTGCTGAACAATATTGTGTGGAAAAATGATGAGGCTATACTATATGGTAAACTTTTTATCACCAAACGTAAAGTGGCCTGGCACGGGGATTCCAGCTTTGAGTATACTTATTCCAATACCACTAAAAAGGCATTACCCTGGACCCCGGAACTAATGCAATTAAAAGAGAAAGTGGAGCGTCTCACAAATAAAAAATACAATTCTTGCCTGCTCAATTTATACCACGATGGCAATGAGGGTATGGCCTGGCACAGCGATGATGAAAAATCTTTGGGATTAAATACCACCATTGCCTCCATGAGTTTTGGTGCCGAGAGGAAATTTTCCTTAAAACATAAAGAGAGCAAACAATCGCTATCGGTTATATTGGAGCATGGGAGTTTATTGGTGATGACAGGAACCACCCAAACCCATTGGTTGCATAGTCTTCCGAAAACCAAAAAGGTTGCAATACCGCGAGTAAATCTCACGTTTAGAACAATTGTAGAGAATTAGGACCGTATAGTTAGGGGATGACCAAATTGGTTTTTTCAAAGGCTGTTCTTGGAGCTTCACAGACCGGACAGCAATAAGACTCAGGAACTTTATCAAAAGGGGTGCCTTTGGGAATGGCTGCCTTGGCGTCGCCATAGCTCTTATCGTATACCGTAAAGCAGGAACTACATTGATAAACTTCCTTAGTAATATTAATAGACTCTTTTTTCTGTTCTTTTTTGGGCAGGACTGTTTCCCCTAATTGTTTAAAGTAATTTTTACTGAGTTCCATCAATAATCCAGGGAGTTCGATCTTATCCACATCCTGTGCATAGGTTTTGTAGGTTTGTGTATTGGGGTCGAAATTTTTAAAATGTAGCACATTATAGGTAGGCCGAAAATCAAAATCCTTTACAATTGTGGGCGCTGTATTTTTTTCTATGATGACCGACGAAAAATGGGATCTTTTTCCCGCGTCATTGCTTATGCCAAAGGTAAGTCCGTAGGTGCTGATATCGTTTTGATCAAAACTTCTCACCAAGAAATTTTTTAATTCCAGCGCTTCCTGATCGTCTACGGGCAAATGCCAGTTCATTTCCAATTGGGAATGTCGCACATTTATTCCCCTTTGCCCTATAAAACGTTCCAACTCCGGTCTACAATCATTTTTTATGCCCTTTACTACAAAAGATTTCCAGGGCGTAATACATATTTTGCCTATACTATTGTTTAAGCAGAATTCGCAGAAATCCTTTAAAAAATCCAGATTATATCTGTTGTTCCTCCAGTAAAGGCCAAGCCAAAACTCGTCTAGACCCACCCGGTTCATACCTTCGTAGTAAGGAAAGGTGAGGTAGGGGATTTCCAGTTCCTTTTCCATGACCCTATTATTGGTATCCAGCTGTTTGGTGAGTATATAAAACAGCTCATCAACGTCGGGGACATCATCATATATGTCCTCAATGGCCTTTGCAAAGATGGTAATATCCCAACTGTAGATCAATACGGGGTAGTAGGCCGATTTTTTCCAATGTGGCAGTTTAATGTTCAAATACCAATAATCCTCATTTGGGGAGGCAATAAAATTAAGGTTGCCGTTAAAAATAGGAACCAAGCGTTGCTTGGGATCGGTAATATTAATTTTGAGTTTGGGCAGGTAATCAAAGCCCTCCAATATGTACAGATAGGTGGAACCCTTGAGCCAATGGGTCATGTCAAAAATGTCGGCAGAGACATAGGAACTTACAATATTTTGATAGCCTCTGTCGGTTATAATATCCGTATTGAATTTTGAGATACGCTCCAATTGTACCTCCTTGGCATCCTGCATGGGGAACAATAGATCTTGTCTGGATCCAAAGTAGAGCTCTTTGAGTCCGGCGGCTTCCAACATGGCAATACTATCCTTTAACTCTCCTGGTGAGGTTACCCCTCCTTTTATCAGTATACGGTGCAGATTATCGTTCATACGATCTAAAAATTATGGAGCAACGGTTTGCTGTTGCCGATTAAGAATTTCCTTGATTTCTGGTTTACAGCTACCACAGCCTAGGCCGGCACCTGTTTCCGAACACAGTTTGGAAAATGCTGAACAACCATTTTCAATGGCATCAATAAGGTTACCCTCGCCAACTTGGCTGCAAGAACATACCAATGTTCCTTTCAACGGAACCGTGTTGGACGTACCACGTAGCAGTTCATTGCGTTTTTCAGAAAGCTCAATTTCTTCTTCAATAAGCCGTTTAAATTCGGCAAATTCGTTTTTATCGCCCATTAAAATGGCTCCTAACAGGGTGTCATCTTTTACGATACATTTTTTATAGAATCTTTTACTAACA
>CAXMOE010000032.1:10592-10925 GCA_964194835.1 uncultured Flavobacteriaceae bacterium
GTAGCTTGGGTCATTCTTTGGAGCGTTTACCATTCCCCAACTACAGAGATCCAGAGTCTCAACCTTTACAATATTCATAAGTACAGATCCGGTATAGATACTGCTAAAATCTCCGAGGATGTATTTGGCCGCTGTATCAGCTTGCTGTTCGGCTGCAGAGGTAATACCAAATAGGGAATTTTTAAACTCTGCTATTTCGCCCAAAGCAAAGATGGATGGGTCGCTGGACTGTAAATATTCATTTACCAAGATGCCACGACCAGTTTTAATATTGGAATGTTTTGCCAGTTCTATATTGGGGCGGGTACCAATAGCGAAAACAACGGCATTGCA
>CAXMOE010000032.1:10935-13660 GCA_964194835.1 uncultured Flavobacteriaceae bacterium
GGTCCGTCCCGTCTTTAGGGTTACTGAGAGCGTAGAACTGCTCGCTTGTTCTTCAAAAACGGTGCTCACCTCATTGTCATAATAGACTTTGATACCCCTTTCGGCAACATCTTCCGCCAATAATCGACTTGCAATATTGTCCAATTGTCGCTCCATTAACCTTGGGGCCCTTTGAACGATACTTATGTTGATGTCTCGTTTTTTTAGTGCAGCGGCAAGTTCCAGTCCCAAAAGTCCTCCGCCAACAATTACAACATGCTGTTCCGCTCTTGGCAGCCCAGTATTTTGAAGGTATTTACGCAATTTATCGGCATCACCACGTTCCCGCATCGTAAAACGCCCAGGGAGATTTATTTGGGCCTCACTGGGTACAAAGGCCCTGCTTCCCGTGGCCAGAACAAGAATATCATAAGAATGTTCAATATTGTTGCTGTCGGTGACCAGTTTATTTTCTTTATCTATTTTTTCGATCCCGATACCGGAGTGGAGGTTGAGGTCCAGTTTTTTTAACTCCCCTTTTTTTAGTTTTTCTAGGGCTTTCCAAGAGAGTTCTTCACTTACGTATTCTGGCAGTAGTACCCGGTTATAAAAGGAATCCTTTTCCCTGGAAAACACATGCAGTTCGTCAATTTCATTTTGCTCCCTATAGGTTTGTACAAAACGGTAGGCTGCTGCACCAGCTCCAATAATCACAATTTTTTGCTTGGGCTTTTGGTACTTTTCCACTTCAACGGCACAGTATTTAAAATCGGGTTCCTTGGAAATAGGGTCCACCAGATCATTGGTGATATTGTTGGCCCTGCCAGAATCGTTGTTCAGCACCTTTCCCCAATGCATCGGTAAAAAGACCACGCGCTCCCTAATATCAAAATTTACCTTTACTTTAACTTGCACCCTTCCTCTACGGCTTTTTATGACCGCCACATCACCATCTTTTAGCTGTCGTAAATAGGCATCAACCTTGTTCATTTCCAAATAGGGTTCGGGAATATGTGTAAGCAAGCGTTTAACCTTTCCTGTTTTGGTACGGGTATGCCATTGGTCCCTGACCCTACCGGTATTTAATATCAGCGGAAATTCTTTCGAAGTCTTTTCCGACTGATTGTAAATTTTGGGTGGGGCATTAAAATGGGCCTTGGTGTCGTTGGTAAAAAAATTATGGTCCTGAAAAAGGCGTGGGGTTCCCATATGTTTCTTATGGGGCACGGGCCATTGAAAACTACCCTCGTTCTTTAATCGATTGTACGATAATCCCGAAATATCAATTTGGGTTCCCTTGGTTAACAGGCAGTGCTCGTCATATACCTCGCTGGAATTGTTGTAATCGAATCCATTAAAGTCCATCTTTTGTGCAAACCTCCATAAAATTTCCGCATCTGGCAGTGCTTCGCCGGGAGCGTCAATAACTTTAGGTAAATAACTGATCCGTCGCTCGGAATTGGTCATGGTGCCCTCTTTTTCCAACCAGCCAGCAGCCGGCAGGAGAAGATCCGCGAATTGGGTGGTCTCGGAATTAAGTGAGATATCCTGTACCACAACAAAACTGGCTTTTTTAAGGGCTTTTTCCACCTTGTGCACGTTCGGCATGCTCACTACGGGGTTGGTACAAATGATCCAAATAGCTTTTAGTTTTCCACTTTCCAAGGCATCGAACATTTCTGTAGCAGTATAGCCTGGTTCTGGTTTAATTTCTTTTCCACCCCAAAATTCGGTCACTTCCTTACGGTGCTGGGTGTTGCCCAAATCCCGGTGGGCCGCTAAAAGATTAGCCATGCCGCCCACTTCCCTTCCGCCCATTGCATTGGGCTGGCCCGTTAAGGAAAAAGGTCCTGAGCCAGGTTTCCCAATTTGTCCGGTTAGAAGTGACAAGTTCATTAGGGCTACATTTTTGGATACGCCAATGACACTTTGATTGAGCCCCATGGTCCACATGCTGATAAATCCTTTGGCACTGCCGATATATTGGGCCGCTTTACGGATATCTTCGACGGCAATACCACAATGTTCGGCGGCTTGTCTCAAGGACAGTCGAAAAGCACTTTCCTTGCACGCCTCAAAATTGGAGGTGTGTTTTTTGATAAAGTTCTTGTCTATTTTTTTCTTCTCTATCAGCCATCGGGCAATGGCGTTAAAGAGAATTACGTCGGTACCAGGTATAATTTGAAGGTGCAAATCTGCTGAGGCACAGGATTGTGTCTTTCGCGGGTCCACCACGATTATCTTTACATTGGGATTGTTTTCCTTATGCTTTTCCAATCTTCTATAGAGAATAGGATGGCACCAGGCCGGATTGGCACCGGCAATTAAAAAACAATCGGCCAATTCTATATCTTCATAGGAAATCGGCACGGAGTCCTCCCCCACGGTCTTTTTATATCCTACCACCGCAGAGCTCATACAAAGTCTGGAGTTGGTATCTATATTATTTGTGCCAATAAAACCCTTGGTAATTTTATTCGCCAGATAATATTCTTCGGTCAGGCATTGTCCGGAGACATAAAAACCTACGCTGTCCGGGCCGTGTTTTTCTATAATACTTTTGAATACCGCCGCCGCCCTGTCAAACGCAGTATCCCAGGATATTCTTTGCATGGGATGGTTACGGCTCCATCGCATTTCTGGGTACAGGATACGATCACTGGTGTCTTGGGCCACGTAGTTGAGGTTTTTTCCTTTGGAGCACAGCATTCCCTTGTTAACGGGATAATCTGGATCTCCTTCTACG
>CAXMOE010000032.1:13778-19957 GCA_964194835.1 uncultured Flavobacteriaceae bacterium
TGCTCAACAAGAATACCGCAGCCAACCCCGCAATAGGAACAAATAGTTTTATGGATGTTCTTTTTCTTCATGATATTCCTTCTTTAAAAGAAAGCACCAATTTTAAAGAACAAAATTATTGAAATACGTATAAATACGTAGTGTTTATTTGATAATAGTTCAACTGAATATTATTGGATTTAATAATATAAGGGTAGGTAAAATAGGTATTATCGAATACGACTTAGATGGATCATCAGCTTTATTAATCAAGGAAAGGCGATTTTCGAAAACTCGCTAAGCATCATACCAAACTGTATTGTTGGGCCTTTTTGGACAGGTCTATCAAATTTTTTACGTCCATTTTACGCATCAGGTTAAAACGATGGGTCTCTATGGTACGTTTGCTTTTCTGTAATTTCTCCGAAATTTGTTTGTTGGTAAGTCCGAAGAGTATCAATCCCAATATTTCGATTTCCTTGCTGGTAAGATCAAATGGGTTGTCGCTATTGTTTGTGCTGGCAATAGGTTCTGTCTGCCCATTGTTGGATTTCAATAAGTTGTTTACCAATACATTGGAGATGTCTCCACTAAAATATTTACCTCCTTGTTGCACCGTATGGATAGCTTTTAGGAATTCTTTTTTACCGGTATCCTTTAATAGATACCCACTGGCTCCCGCATTGACCGATTTTAAAATGTACTCTTCGGAATCATGCATGGAAAGGATAATACATTTGGTGGGATTGGATAGATTTTTTAATGTTTGCACCGCCTCAATGCCGTTCATTTCAGGCATTCGAATGTCTATAATGAGGAGGTCTGGCTGTTTTTCCTGCACCACCGCTATGGCTTCCTTTCCATTGGAAACCTCGCCAATGACTTCTAGATTCTTCTCTGTTTCCAATAGGGCACGGATTCCGTCCCTAACCAGGGAATGGTCGTCTGCCAATACAATGCTTATGGTGTGTTTCAAATCTTTTGGTTCTAGGATAACAAATATAGGCTAAAAATAAAACTAAGTATTCATACGGTTACAATTTGAAAAAAGAGCTACCACAGCCATTCAACATATGGCCATGATAACTCAACCGAAGCAAAATTATTTGGATCAGTCCTTTGTTGTATTTAAAAATTTGGGTTTTAGGATCAACATGGCCCAGGCCCAGTTTTGGCTACTGGCTGCTGCATCTTCGGTAATTCCCTTTAACTCGTACATACCATCAGAGGCAAACATCTGCGAATACCCTAGTTTTAGGGCATATCCGTTAAATTTTTGGGTAAATACCATATCTACTTCGGTACCCAAGGATTTTTCCCCGCTAGCCAGTTCTTGCTCCCCACTAAAGTTCATGACTTTTAGCAATAAACTGGATTTTTCGCCCAATTTAAAATTGGCGCTGGCATGAATATCGAAAAGCCCAATGGAATTGGCATGGTTGCCCACATAGAAATAGTCCATAAAGCCATTGAATTTATGGTTGGTCCCATATAAGGGGAAAAAGGCTTCGGTTTTGTCTGTGGTTCCAGCATCATTTCCACTTATTATCTCCATACCAAGTCCAAGACCAACCTTGCTCGATGCCTTATAACTAAGATCAAGTCCCAAGAGATAGGCACCTCCTACGTCTACGGAATTCTGCCGTTCCCCTGTTTGAAGATAGGCATTTAATGCCGCGCCAAAGCTTCCTTTTTTGTAATCAAGATGGGTACCCAAAGTTTGCAGACTACTAACACCATCTGCAAGGGCACCACCACCGGTAAAGTTCTGGAAACCGTTGTTCAGCAGTAACAGACTTCCGGAAAAGTTTTCCCATTTTTGTTTTAAGTAGAGGTATTGCATGGTCTTATAGGAAAAGAATCCCGTGGTGTTGTAGGCGGTACCTACCGATTGAAATCCTGTGGGGTTATCAAAATCCTGGTTGAATGCCAGTCCAAGGTCCAATTGAAATTTATCCTTGGCATATTTTAATAAGGCCGCGTCGTGGTTACGGGCTTGCTGTGCCCAGCCTACACTGCCCAAGATACGTTGGTCGTCATAGACCAAGGTTTGCCTCCCCAATTTAGTGTAAAAACCTTCTCCCAAATTAATGGCGGCCCATGCCTCAAAAAGTGCAAAGGAATCGTTTTGGTCATCTGGCAATAACTGTCGGTTTTCTCCCCATACCATTACATCTTGTATGCTGACGTAGAATTTATAGGCATCAACGGAATAACCGGCGTTGAGCCTTACCCTTGTGGAGGTTGCAAAACCTGCATCGGCATCATCGGCGATTAGATTGCCAAAGCCGTTACGGTATTCGATTCGTGGACGAAACTCCCCGTTCAATGTAAATTGTGCTGCTGCAAATTGAAAGCTTGCGAATAATATTCCGAGAAATAAATGCTGTTTTTTCATAAATATTATGTTACTTATCTGCTTTTACCAGTAACAATTCAGCTTTAATTTCTTCAATTGCTGCGGTTTCATCAGCTGTGGCAAATTTAATGGCCAATGCAAGGATAGCAGAGAAAACTACAAAGCCACCAATGATGAAATAGCCGCTGGAAACTGCGGCCGATGCGGCTGCATTTTGGGCTACTTCCATGGCTTGTTTGCCCATGGTGCTGTTGGCCTCCAACGCGGCGCTTTCGGCAACAGCAGATTTAGATTTCAACAATAACGCGGCCAAAAAAGCACCTACATTCCCACCGGCGCCCACGATTCCAGAGATGGATCCAATCGCTTTTTTATTGATAAAGGGGACCACCGAAAAGGTTGCTCCTTCCGCCATTTGAACGGTTACACTAAATGCGACCAGGAAAAAGATTCCCAGGGCCAGGCTGGTGGTCATCGAAAAAATAGACAGCATTAGGCCCTCTGCCGCTAGGATCAAGGCAAGGAACAATACCCGTCCACGTAATCCTTTTAGTTTGCCAAATTTGTCGCCAAAATAACCCCCTAAGGTTCTCGCGAAAATGTTCATTAGCGCAAAGGACAGGACCAAGTTACCTGCGGTGCTGCGTGCCAGTCCAAATCTGTTCTGCAAGTAATCGTCCATAGTTCCATATACAGTAAGTTCCATTCCAAAACAGGCGGCATACACTAAAAATAAGATCCATACCCTATAATCTTTTAAGGTACTTAAGAAAGGGACTTCATCTTTTTTAAGCACTGGCATTTCACCCGATTTTTTTAGGTCCTGGAAATTTCCTTTAGGCGTATCCTGTGTAAAGAAGTAATATACAAGTCCCATGGTAAAACAAAGGATACCTGCGATGACCATGGAATATCGCCAGGCCATTTCATCAGCAATCCCAAAACTAACCACGGCTGCAGCTATTAAAGGCATTCCCAAACGATTGGCACCTCCACCCAAATTCCCCCATCCAGCAGAAGTGGCATTAGCGGTGCCTACTATATTAGGGGCAAACATAATAGAGGTATGAAACTGTGTAATTACGAATGAGGCTCCGATAAACCCTATGAACAATCTACAGATCAAAAATTGCATAGGGGTTTGCACAAACCCCAAAAGGATAACGGGAATTGCCCCAAGGACCAATAAATAGGTGTAACAAATTCTGGGTCCGTATTTATCACATAATTTACCAATGAGCAAACGGGCAAAAACGGTTCCTGAGACCGCCAATATAATGGAGTTCCATTTTTGGGTAGGGGTGAGGCCAAGATCTTTTACCACATCGGGCATAAACGGAACTATTCCAAACCATGCAAAGAAACAAACGAAAAATGCAACTGAGGTAATCCAAAAGGTACGAATAGGCACACTTTTGATGTTGGTTAGATCCAGTTTGGTGGCTTTTTCCGATACAAATGTTTTCATAATTAATGGGTTGTGCTTTTGTTTAAGTAAGCTATTATGGGGGCAAACATACGTATTACTACGTAGTTATACGTATGCGCGAAAGAAAATTGATGATTACTAGGTACTTTTTATGGAGATTGCTAAATGCAGTAGTAAAAAATAAGGGAATGAAAAAAATAGGGTATGCTATTTATCAAATTGTAAAATTACCGCTTAAGACCCTTGATGGTCTTGTCTATATATTGGAATGTAAGACCCGTTGTACTTCTTCCTCAAAGAATGAGGGATGTTCTGCCACTACATCGCCAATAACAATTATTCCTGGACTTGAAACGTCAATTTCATTCATGATGTGTTGCGAATTGTTGAGCGTTCCTGTAACGCAGGACTCCTTGTCCATGGTGCCGTTTTGAATAATTGCCACAGGCGTAAACCCATTTCTATAACGGCCGACTTCTTGTGCAATTTCCATGAATTTACGGACGCCCATAAGAATGACCATGGTTGCGGAAGATTGGGAGGCCAAGTCTAAATCTCCGGAAAAAGAACCATCTCTTTTTGTTGCGGTCATCACCCAAAAGCTGCTGCTAATCCCCCTTCGGGTCAAGGGAATACCTTGGCTTGCAGGTACGGCCATGGCACTGGATATCCCGGGAACTACAGTGACAGGGATTCCAAAGGATTCTACATATTCAATTTCCTCGCATGCTCTTCCAAACACAAAGGGGTCACCGCCTTTTAAACGAACCACGTGGCCGTGTAAGTAGGCTTTCTCTACGATCAACTGATTAATGTTGTCCTGGGTGGAAGAATGTTCTCCACAGCGTTTGCCCACGTAAATTTTTGGGATGCTGTCATCGACCAGATCTAGGATTTCGCTGCTTATCAATGCATCATAAAGGATTATATCGGCTTCTTGAAGTGCTTTTAATCCTCTAAGGGTTATAAGGTCGCTACTGCCAGGCCCTGCGCCCACTAAGGTGACTTTTGGAGTGTTTGTTGGTATCATAATCTCAATTTTTTAGTGGCAACTTTTACCAAATCCTCAGCAAAGCTACGTATTTATTTTTATAAAAGCACTAATAATGTACGTAATAATACGTAATATTGCCTCGTAATACTTAAAAGATTACGTATGAAAACTGTCATAGTTGTTGGAAATGGAATGGTTGGTTACAAATTCCTGGAAAAGTTTGTCGCCAAAACAGTCAAGGAATCCTATAGGGTTATTGTCTTTGGGGAAGAACCCAGGGTGGCATATGACCGGGTACATCTAAGTGAGTTTTTTGAAAATGGGGATGCAGAAAGATTATCACTGGCACCAAGGGAATGGTATGGGCAGCACAATATTGAGTTGTTTACCAATGAGCGGGTTACCGATATTCATCGAAAATCGAAAACAATAACCACGCTAAGTGAGAAAACCTTTGAATATGACTATTTGGTCTTGGCAACCGGGTCTGCGCCCTTTGTGCCATCCATGAAAGGGGTAGACAAGGATGGTGTCTTTGTATATAGAACCATAGAAGATCTGGAAGAAACCTTATCCTATGCCAAAAAAATAAAAGCTAGGGTCAAAGCTCCTAAAGCCGCTATATTGGGGGGAGGACTACTGGGTCTGGAAGCAGCAAAAGCAGTTATGGATATGGGTATGGAACCCCATGTTGTGGAATTTGCCCCAAAATTAATGCCCAGACAATTGGATACTAGGAGCAGTAAGGTGCTACAGGTAAAATTGGAATCAATGGGGATTAAGATTCATCTAAGTAAGGCCACAAACCAAATTTTGGGCAACGGTCAAATTACCGGAATGGAATTTGGTGAAGATGACATCCTTGATGTGGATATGTTGGTTATTTCCGCGGGAATTAGGCCCAGGGATGAATTGGGGAAAAGTTGTGGCCTGGAAATGGGGACACGTGGCGGGCTAGTGGTCAATAATAGGATGCAAACTTCAGATTCAGATATTTTTGCCATCGGTGAAATAGCCCTGTACAATCAAATGATATATGGTTTGGTAGCTCCAGGTTATGAAATGGCCAATGTGGCTGCCGACCAAATTCTTGGAATGCAGGACACCTTAATGGCTGAAGAAATTGATATGTCGACCAAGCTAAAATTGATTGGTGTTGATGTGGCAAGCTTTGGTGAGCCTTTTATGCCTGCGGACAAAGGTCATTCCATCATTTTTGAAAACAAAACAGAGAGCTTATATAAAAGAATTAATGTAACCCACGATGGAAAAAAACTATTGGGCGGTATTTTGGTCGGAGATGCCAAGGATTACAATATGCTCCTGCAAATGTATCTCAATGAAATGCCGTTGCCGAAGAATCCCGAGAACCTTATATTGGGTAGCCGGAGTGGAGAAGATGTATCGTTTGGAAGTGC
>CAXMOE010000032.1:19982-20343 GCA_964194835.1 uncultured Flavobacteriaceae bacterium
GGTATGTTCTTGTGAGGCGGTTACCAAGGGACAGCTATGTTGCTCGGTAAAAGAGGACGGCAACGAGTCGGTAAAAGCAATTGCCAAAGCAACAAAAGCAACAACAGGTTGTGGAGGATGTAAACCCATGGTAGATGACCTTGTAAAGGAAACCTTAAAATCGCTCGGGAAAGTGGTAAAGGAAACCATCTGTGAACATTTTGAGTATTCCAGGCAAGAGTTATACGACCTTGTAAAACTCAATGGCATTCAAAACTACGATGAACTATTGGATACCTGCGGTAAGGGAAATGGTTGTGAAACCTGTAAGCCTGCAACCGCATCCATCTTTGCAAGTATTTATAATGAAACTGCCAACAAG
>CAXMOE010000033.1:0-19869 GCA_964194835.1 uncultured Flavobacteriaceae bacterium
TGCAACAACATTGGTCCGATTTTATCAGCAAAATTGACAAAGATGGGCGTAAGATATTGGCCTCGAACTTAAATACGGATGTCCCCAAGCTTAAAAATGATACCGCCATTTGCATTGAATTGCCAAATGGAACCATGAAAAAGGAAATAGAAAGGGACCAATATGACTTAATGCAGTATTTACGGCAGAAATTGAACAATCATTTTATTACACTGCAAATTGCCATTAATGAGGAAGCTGCCAAAAAGTTTGCCTTTACTCCAGAAGAGAAATATGAAAAACTTAAGGACAAAAATCCTTTAATAGATTTGCTCCGTAAGGAATTTGACCTGGATATTTAGTTACTAGGAATTTTTTCGCTTTAATCCGCCAGGCATATAGCAGCATCACCGTTGCTGTTATTAAGAGACCTAAAGATTCTCTTCCCAACTCTATATTTTTAATATCTCCCCCACCAATTGTTACTCCCTCGAAATTTGAAGGCCATAGCATAAACGCTCCTATAAGGTACCCTACAAAAAGAACCATGGTGGCAATCAAATTGAGTTTTTTGAAATAATATAAAATCGATGCTAAGGCTGCCAAACCATAAATTGCATACCACATAAGTGCATCAGGATCATTATACTGCACATAGGCGGCCCATAAAAACAATATGGTAAAAACTATTGAAAAAACTTTGAAAAATGGTTGCATTGGCTATGTATTTAAAATATGTTTTTCTAAGGTACTAAAAACCTCGGTTGCATGTATTGTTGTTTCGGTTATTAATTCTTTTCTATTACTAATTAATAGAGGATAATCATCTTTATGTTCAGGCACCCTTCCATGTGATCCTTTTATCAAGGAAGCATCGAGGGGAATTATATTCATCATCGTTCTAAACCCCAATTTCTTTTTTAATAATTTCCACAATACTCTAATCAGTACAAACCTGTCTTTGGGGTTGGTTAACATTTCCACAGGATCATATCCCGGTTTTTTATGAATATCAACCATTCTGGCAAAATCCGGTGCTTTTCTATCGTCCATCCAATAGTAATATGTAAACCAAGAATCCCTATTGGCCACAACTACTAAATCTCCACATCTGTCGTGATATAGCTTTGCTTCAACTATTTCTTGATCTGTTAAAACACGCTCAACACCCTCCACATTTTTCAACAACTCTTTTATCGTTGATTTAAGTGATTTGTCATTAAGGTACACATGGGCAATTTGATGATCAGCAACAGCAAATGCTTTACTGGTACCCGCATCCAACAGCTCCAATCCCCGCTCATTTCGAATACTGATATACCCTTCCGATCTTAATATTCTATTTAAATGAACAGGGTTATTAACGTTTGTAATCCCATATTCGGAAAGTAGAATAATATTGGCATCCTGTTTACTATAATGATCTACCATTTGTTTTACTACCGCATCAATTTCATGCAAATCCTTGGCAATAGCATCAATATTTTTACCATAACGCTGCATGTTATAATCCAAATGTGGCAAATATACCAAGGTAAGTGTTGGATCGCATAGGGCATCTGTCACTAAAGCTGCATCGGCAATCCATTGACTTGATTTTATAGAAGTCCTTGGACCCCAAAAATGGAAAAGAGGAAAATCACCCAATTTGCTTTTTAGTTGGTCACGTAATTTGGAAGGATGCGAATACACGTCCGGTATTTTTCTTCCATCGGCCAAATAATTAGGCCTTGGAGTTACGCAAAAATCAGCATTCGAATACATATTATACCACCAAAAATGGTTAGCACATGTAAAATTTTTATCAATCTTTTTGAGTTTATCCCACAGTTTTTCACTTTGGACCAATTTATTGGACTGACGCCAAAATTTTACCTCACACTCTTCCTTAAAATACCAACCATTACCAACAATGCCATGTTCCGATGGCCATTTGCCAGTTAAATAAGTAGCTTGGGTTGAACAGGTAACCGCAGGTAACATAGGTGAGATTAAGGTAGATTTTCCACTTTCCAAAAATGATTTGATAAAAGGGGTATGTTTTCCAATAAGTCCATGTGTTAGACCAACCACATTAAGTACTACGGTTTTTTTCATATCAGTCCTTAAAGTCTATTCTTTAACCATTTGATCTCCCTAACAATAGATGATGTTAAATCTGTTTTTAGTGCTGTTGGAAGTACGTCCCATGTATAAGTTTCTATTTCCAAATGATTTGAAACTTCATGATTTTTTAAATATTGTATCACTTTTAATATATGATCTTGGGTGGAAAACAACTTATCAAATTTCTCTAAAAAAATCGGTACATGAAAATGGGCTCTTAGCTCAGAAAAATCTTTTCTATTTTTCAAGACAATAGGCAGGTCGTTGTATGTTTTAACATGGTCCCCAATTTTTTCTGTTACTTGATGTAGGTAGGTAGATTCATCAAAACGAGCCAAAGATTCCCATATTTCCTCCTTGTCCGCATCATTAAAAATAATTTTAAGAGCCGAGCTTACTTGTATTTTACCAACCCTTATCCCTAATGCTGCAAACTTATCCAATGTCTCATCAGGAGCTTCATATGCCAATGAAAAATGGCATATATCGTAGCATATATTAATGTACCTAAACACCATTTCCTCTGCCAATTTGGCTTCGATTCCATTTCTTTCTTTTATGATATCTATTGCAATAGGCAATAGGTGATCTGTAAAAAAATGTACCACCTCATCGCTATTTTCCAATAGGCCGTCAGGTTCCGGTTCTATATCCAAATGAAGGTGTTTTCCGGTTTCCTTTTCTATTTTATGCAATTGTAGAACAATTTCCGTTAGATTTCTAGCGCCTTTTTCAAAGGCCGTATGAACCAGGGAATCAGAATTGTGCCAATGTTTATAACTTACGGGGGAAGTTGATATTCCTCCGGAAATACCTTCAGGAATTAAAAGTGTCAACTGCTCAAACAATCTTTTAGTATAAGAAACACGCTCCTGTGTGGTCCAATCAGGGGCATGTACCATCTCCTTCACCTCCTCATTGTGAAAATTCCCATAAGGAAAGCCGTTCATCGTAAATACATAGCATTGATTGTTGTCCAACCAATTTCTAAAATCAATAAGACGATTCCCCATCCCAAGTTCTTCACTTGCCTTATTGGACAATCGCAAACCAATTCCAAATGGCATATTGTTCGAAACTTCATCCCTAATTTTTGGAACATACTTTTTAAGGCTTTCAAAGGTATGGTCCCAATCAATCCCAGGATGAATGTTAGTACAATAAGTTAAGTGATATGTATTGTTAATAAGCATGTTACAGAGGTGTTTTTAAGGTATGGGAAGCATTAAGTCCTGAAATTGCCTGTCTCATAATATTGAGGTCAATCTCATGCACATCGTGCTTAACCCCTATTTTTGATATCAGTGTAATGCAAAGTTCACCTCCTAAATGTTCTCTAAATTCTTCAATACCTTCCAAAAGTTGATCAATTTCTTTTTCACTATACAGTGGCACACGTAAATCAAACCCTATTTCTTCCAATACTGTAATGATGCTATTCAGTGTTGTTTTATCTATTAAACCAATTAGGCTGGCATAAGTTAAATCCAGCGCCATACCAATTGCAACCGCCTCTCCGTGTCGCACTTTATAGTTTAACATATGTTCCAACTTGTGTGCGGCCCAATGCCCAAAGTCCAAAGGTCTTGAGGAACCACTTTCAAAGGGATCACCACCTTGAGAAATGTGTTGCATATGTATTTGGGCGCACCTATAGATTAAATACTGCATAGAATCCTTTTCTCTACTATGTAGTTTGCTGGCATTTTGTTGAATATAATCAAAAAACAATTCATCTTTTATAAGTGCCACTTTAACAGCCTCCGCAATTCCTGCTATCCAATCCCTATGTTCCAAGGTCTTTAAAAAAACGGTATCGTTAATTATAGCGTAAGGGGGAGCAAATGTTCCTAGAAAATTTTTCTTCCCAAATGCATTAATACCGTTTTTTACACCGACAGCGGCATCATTTTGAGACAGTACTGTGGTTGGTATCCGAATTAATTTTACACCCCTATGGGCTATCGAGGCTGCGTATCCTACCATATCTATAACTGCTCCCCCTCCTATTACTACCACAAAAGAATGTCTACAGATACCATTTCTATTTATGCCATCAAGAATTTTTGTTACATTTTCATAATCATTTTTACATGCTTCTCCTCCTGGTAAAATCAATTGTTCCGTAAGTTGTAAGCTGTCGCTGTTAGTTTTACAGTAAAATTCAATTTCATCCAACAAATTAGGGTGATGTTTGTAGACATTTCCATCTATGGCAAACAACATTTTAACCTTCCTTTTACTATTATAACCCTGTACCAACTCATTAAAAAAAGTATTACTGGAAGCAAATAGGCTTTCCGTAAAGTACAGTTTGTACCCATAATTTATTTTAAATGATTGCTCTATTGGTTTAAGTGGTTTCATTAGGGAATAGATTTATGTAACAGCAAAGAGTTTAGAAAGAAATATAGAAAAGGGGAACAACAAAATAATAACTAGACCATACCACCATTGAGAAAAACCAACAGCCATGGAAGCATCCAATACAATTATTGACAATACCCCTGAGACTACCGCTTTTTTAATATTTTCAGGAGAATTAGACTTATATGCGCCAATTAACGGTTTGAATATTAGGATAGCAAAAATTGCAATAAAAGGGATAACCTGAAGCATCTCAAAAGCGTTGAACACCATTAAGCCAATAATTGCCAAAATAACACTAGTATATAAAATCCCAGCAAAAATGAGATGTTTTTTGTTATTCCCATGCACTTCACCACGGCTAATAAGGGTTATTGCCGAGACATAGACAACTGGAATAAACGCATACCACCAATTGGTAAGTTCTCCGAGAATTCCAATTCCCAAGAGAAGATTCAAGCCTCTACAAACTCCCATATTTAAGGGGCCCCAAAAGCTATTCTGTTTTGAATATGAATCATATAAGAGGATTGCCAATGCCAAGGATAGTGCAATACCACCACAAAGGTAGTTTACCCAAATTGCGAACAGCACCCCTATTAATAGCAATACAAAACCGAAAATTGATGCTGATTTTATAGAAATCAAACCACTTGGAATCGGCCGTTCAGGACGTTCCTCTCTGTCTACTTCTAGATCAAATACATCATTTAATACCACTCCGCCGGCATAAAGGCTAACAGAGCTAAGTACTAAACTAAGAATGTTCAAAAAAACCGAAGAGTTCCAAAAAGCCGTTTCCGGCAGCATGGTAACCGATCCCGCTATTGCGGCTCCAGCTAAAACATCAGCCGCCGCTGTGGGTAAATTAGCAGGACGGGTAAGCCTTAAATATCCTTTTAGGACCGAATTCATCTAGAAAATTTTATCGGTGTCCACTTTTGGTTGTTGACCCCTTAATACACTATTATCGTTGAACAATTCAGTCTGATTTATTCCGGAGGAATTCAACCAATCGGTTTCTTTCATTTTACCATTTTTGCCAAAAGCGTCCAAGGCATTTTGATAGCATGTTTTAACAACATCGACTTTACTTATTCCCCTATTTAACATTAAAGATGCTGTTTTTGGAACAGCTAGTGGATCACTAACTCCCCAATCTGCAGAACTATCCACAATGATATTATCACTACCATATTTTTTCACAACTTCCACCATACGTTCGTTCCCCATCTTTGTTTTTGGATAAATGGTGAAGGCTGCAATAAAACCTCTATCTAAAACTTCCTTGACAGTTTCTTCATTATTATGGTCTATTATGACATTTGATGGATCCAGACCATGCTCCAAACAGACCTCCATACTTTTTATTGTTCCTGCTTTTTTGTCCCGGTGAGGCGTATGAACCTGTACAACCATATCGAGTTCTTTAGCCATTTCCAATTGAATTCTGAAATATTTATCCTCTTCAGGAGTTTGATCATCATATCCAATTTCACCAATAGCAACAACATTTTCTTTATGTAGGTATAATGGTAACAACTCAATAACCTGCTCTGCAAGTGCCGCATTATTCGCTTCTTTAGAATTTAATCCAATAGTACAATAGTGTTTAATGCCAAACTGGCTTGCCCTAAAAGGTTCCCACCCAACCAGACTACTATAATAATCCTGGAAAGAGCCCACTTGGGTACGTGATTGTCCCAACCAAAACGAAGGTTCTATAACTGCCACAATTCCCGCAGCAGCCATGGCTTCATAATCATCCGTAGTTCTGGATGTCATGTGCACATGTGGGTCTATAATCATCATTTTTTTCTCCATAATCAAACTATTAAGGTTTTCCAGGTAATATTTTTATTTTCAACTTGATTCAGCAATTCAGGATATTTCTCCAATAATTCCATGGCATCCTGATTGCCTGAATTATAGCAGCAGAGAGCACCCGCATTATTTTCTTTTGGATCGCTACTTGTAAGCAAATGTTCCATGTCCTTTATAAGAGGGGCTTCCAAAAATTTGGTGACAGGGTGCCAAAAAAAAGGATCAATTTTTCTTGATGCTGCCCAACGTTCATGCGCATAATCAGATATTATTCTTGTCAGCTCCTTGTTTGCCCTACCATCAACATCCACAATTTCGCTTAAATTCCGTTCCATAAAAGCTGCCTTAAGGTACATCTGATTCCATTGTTGGTCATTAAAAAACAAGGCTGGATATGGATTTTTTAAGGCAATTGCATCAAATACACCAGCAATATTAGTTCTTAAGGAATCAACCGCCGTATTCTTATAATTATGTGCATCTGGCAATAAGACTAAAAATCTTAGGAAGGTTTCAAGCTCGTTAGTATCCGCAACCTGAATAATATTGGCCACTTTGGAAGTGAAAAACCCGCTATTGGCCTCCAAGACCCTGACCAACAAATATATTCTTGACAATTGTTGAATATTGGCATCTTGTATTTCCAAGTATGATTTTAACGCTGGATTGTGTATTGAAAGGTTAAGATGATCTTTTGGCTTAATTTTAGAGGCAATTAAACTGTAAGTAAGATACAAATCCCTTGTAGACTGTTCATCGATGATTTTGTTGATTTTTTCATCCAACCAATCTCTGTTTTCCTGCTCAACATTACTATCGATAATCGTAAATAACTGCTGACCCACATTTTCTAACTGCATACTAATATTCATTACTCCAGAAAGCCTTTTATACTATTTTTGTACTTTATGTTTTATATCGGAGTATCGACAAAAACGCACTCATTAATTAAACCAATTAACGTGGTAAAACACAAAGTCCAAAGATAGAGATTATTATAATTAATCATAAAACGTATACTATCATATTATAGTCTTAAACCGATTCTTTTTATTTTTGCTTATAAATAAATGTTATGCTAGGCCTAAAACTACCAACAGACCCACGATGGGTTGATATTGCAAGTAAAAACATAGATGAAATCCTAACGGATCATGCGTATTGTGAGCAAAAAGCTGCCAGTACTGCCATTTCATTGATAGTGACCTTCCCAGAATATACAGATTTAGTTCAGGAAATGATTGCTTTGTCGCGCGAAGAAATGGGACATTTTAAGATGGTACATGATAGGATCATTGCTCGCGGACAGTCGCTGGGAAGGGATAGAAAGGATTATTATGTATTGGCCTTGCTCAAATTCTTTCCCAAAGGGGGCAATAGAACTACCCAATTGGTACATAGACTTTTATATGCTGCGTTAATAGAAGCCAGAAGTTGCGAACGTTTTAGATTATTATCAGAACAACTGGAAGACAAGGAATTAGCTAACTTTTATCATAATTTAATGGTAAGTGAAGCAGGACATTACAGCATGTTCCTAAAGTTTGCAAGACAGTATGGTGACCGGGAAGAAGTGGATCAAAAATGGCAGAACTTGTTAAACTATGAGGCTAGCATAATAAAGAACCTAGGGAATACGGAAAGTATACATGGGTGATATCTTTCACTAAAAACAACTACTATTTCTCCAAATAATACAAGGTTTTAATAATTCCATCGGATAGTCCTATTTTAGGAACATGTATTTTTTTAGCCCCGCTCCACTTGGCCGCTGACAGATAAATTCGGGCCGCAGGAATAATGACATCAGACCTATCCGGGTTTAATCCCAATTCCGCAACCCTGTTATCGTAACTCATGCTTTCTAAAAAATGATATTGGGCGTTTAACCAGATATAGGAGAGCGGTTCTCCTTCTTTTCTACCGGACATTTTATGCAACTTATTGATATTTCCTCCGGAACCAATGATCGATAATTTGGACAAACCCTCTGTATTTTCCTTTATCCAATATTCCAATTTAGACCATTGCTCTTCTCTTACCATGTTGTTTAATAAACGTACTGTCCCTATTTTAAATGATTTGGACACTTCAATTTTTCCTTCCACAAACAGTGTAAATTCCGTACTTCCACCGCCTACGTCTATGTAAAGGTAAGAACGATCATTCTGTATTAGTTGTTTAAGATCGGTCGAGGCTATGATTGCTGCCTCCTTTTTTCCATCTATTAATTCAATTTCAATACCCGATTCTTTATGTATTTTTTCAATGATATCCCTGCCATTTTTGGCTTCGCGCATGGCAGAAGTGGCGCAGGCCATATATTTTTCTACCCCGCTAACATCCATCAAAAGTTTAAAGGCTTTCATGGTCTTCAATAAACGATTGATGTTATGTTCCGATATTTGGCCCAAGGTAAACGATTCTTCTCCCAAACGAACTGGGGTACGGATCAGGGAACTTTTGCGAAATTTGGTCTTTTTGCCCTTTTCTTCTATGATGTTATGAATCAGCAGACGAACAGCATTGGAACCAATATCTATCGCAGCAAATTTTCGAATTTTCAAAACTAGGTTGTTTGGGGTTCCAATTTTTTTAAATAATAGTCATAAACCGCAAACTGAGATCTTATTTTGGGTTTGTTGTTTTTACGATAGGCATTATCATGCTTTTCTGAAAACACCCTGGATTTTACATTATCGTTCCATGAAATTTCAAAAGTATCGATTAATTCCTTTCTTATTTCATCATCATAAATTGGGCATCCAACCTCAACACGATAATCCAAATTTCGTGTCATCCAGTCTGCAGATGATATATATATTAGTGGATTTCCTCCATTCGAAAAAATAAATACACGTGGATGTTCCAAAAATTTGTCCACAACACTAATGGCTTCAATATTTTCACTCATTCCTTTTACCCCAGGAATCAAACAACATACCCCCCTTATAATCAACTGTATTTTCACACCCGCATTACTCGCTTCATACATTTTATCAACCATTTTATAAGAGGTAAAACTGTTCATTTTAATTTTAATATAAGCCTCTTTGCCCTCTTTGGCATTTTCAATCTCTCTATCAATAAGATCTATAAAAGCACTTTTGGTATAATGAGGTGAAACAATTAAATGCTTGTATTTATTTATTTTATAGGTAGTTTCAAAAAAGTCAAAAACCTTGTTCAATTCTTTTAAAATACCCTCGTGTGCCGTAAATAAGGTATAATCTGTATAAATTTTTGCGGTGGATTCATTAAAGTTACCCGTACTAATAAAGCCATAACGTTTAATTTGTCCTTCTTCCTCACGTTCCACCACACAGATTTTACTATGTACCTTAAGGCCTGGTACCCCAAAAATTAATTTAACTCCCTCAGCCTGTAACTGCTCCGCATACTCTATATTGGCCTGTTCATCAAATCTGGCTTGAAGTTCAATTTGTACCGTAACCTGCTTTCCATTTTTAACCGCATTGATTAACGACGCAGCAATTTGTGAATTACTTGCCAAACGATATACGGTAATTCTAATGCTGCGTACCCTTGGGTCCAATGTTGCTTCCCGAAGAAATTTTATAATATGTGAAAATGTATGGTAAGGCGTGTATTGCAGATAATCTTTTTTTGATATGCGATCAAGTAAACTTCCTTCCATGCCAAGACCTTTTACAGGTAAGGCTACAATTTTTTTATACAAGAGATCTTGCCTGCCCAGACTGGGGAAATTCATATAGTCCCTTCTGTTATGATACCTTCCTCCAGGAATAACACTATCCGTATACGTAACCTTCATTTTTTCCATAAGAAAGTGAAGAGTGTCTTTCTCTATGCTCTTATCATAAACAAAACGAACAGGATCACTTATTTTGCGATGCTCAACACTCAACGATATTTTTTCTATAAAACTCTTACTCAGATCATTGTCCATATCCAACTCAGCATCCCTGGTTATTTTGATCATGTGGGCCGAAATGGATTCATAATCGAACATATTGAAAATATTTCCAAGGTTGTACCGGATTAAATCATCCAGCATTATGATATAGCTTTTATCTCCTTCATTAGGAATTTCCACAAAACGGTCAATTCCCTTTGGTATCTCAATAAGCGCATATCTGGTTCTATTTGTTTGCAGACTCTCTTTACCACCATTAAGAACAAGTTTTATTGCCAAATAGGCTGCAGTGTCCTTTAGGGTTGGAAACTCTTGCAACTCATTTAAGATGATAATCATCAAAACAGGGCTTACCTTATTGATATAGTATTCCTTCATAAACTGAGCTTGGTCTTCAGAAATTTTGGTCTCATCAATGATAAAAATGTTCTTATCCTCTAGCTCCTCTTCTATATCCCTTAAAATTTCCAAACTTTTGGACTGCTGTTCTATAACTACTGAAGTGATCTCTTCTAACAAATCCTTTGCTTTCTCACCACCTAGAACGCTTTTTCCTTTTTTGCCAGCATCCATAATTCTTTTTACGGTAGCATAACGCACTTTAAAGAATTCATCCAAATTATTTGAGAATATCCCCAAAAATCGGAGTCGCTCTATCAAGGGAACATCATTATCAGCGCTTTCCTGCAATACCCTGGCGTTAAAATGTAACCAACTTATTTCCCTATTTATATATTGATTTTTAGTTTTGAACATTATCTAAGTTGTTTTGGAAATATAGTTTGTATTGTGGTCCCATTGGCAATGGAAATCCAATCATCTGAATCAAATTGCAACTGTACTAATCCGCTGGTCGGAACATTATCAATATGCTTGTTTCCTAAGGAATTGGCAATATTGGTAAAAGCGTAGTTATGACCGAAAATCATAACCGTACTTAAACTGTTGTCCATTTTTTTTATAAACTCTTGTATATCATGCCCTGAGAAATCATAAAGCGCATTGGTAACTTGAAGTTTTTGAAAAGGGAAATTCAACTCCCGTAAAAAAATCATACAAGTATGTAAAGCCCGAATTCCGGGGCTGGAAAAAACCGCATCAATTGTAACACCATGGGATTTAAATTCGGAAGCAACCAAATGTGCGTCATTAATTCCTCTTTCTTTCAAAGGTCTATCCTTATCATGAACCCGATAATCCCATGACGATTTTCCGTGTCGTACTAGTATTAGTTTCTTCACATAAATAAATTTAATTCCTTCAATTTAGATCCAGCACCAACAACTAATTAAAATCAGAAATTTTAAGGTGCCAATCGCTCTATTTTCCAACTGTAATCTTCCTCGAGCACATATCTTATCCTGTCATGTAATCGATTTGGCCTACCTTGCCAAAATTCAATTGAAATAGGTTTTACGATATAACCGCCCCAGTAATCTGGTCTTTCTATTTCTTTATTTTGATATTTACTTTCTAATTGCTTCAACTTATCTTCCAAATAATCTCGAGAAGGAATTACGCTGCTCTGATTGGAAACGATTGCCCCCAACTTACTGCCTTCGGGCCTAGATTCAAAATAACCATCTGATAAGTTCTCTGCTATTTTTTCTGCTTTACCTTTAATAATTACCTGTCGCTCCATTTTTGGCCAAAAGAAGGACAAACAAACTTTTGGATCTATAGCAATTGCTTTTCCCTTTTCACTTTCATAATTAGTATAAAAAATAAAACCTTCATAGGTATACTTTTTTAATAACACAATCCTGCTTTTGGGAAAACCATCAAGCCCTATGGTAGAAACGGTCATGGCATTATGCTCATCCATCCCCTCGGATGCCTGTACCTCATAAAACCATGTCTGAAAAAGCTCCATTGGATTATCAGAAATATTGTCCTCCTTAAGGGTGCTCTTTTTATAGTTCTTCCTATAGTTTCCTAAATCATGTTGCATTTTTCAGGTTTATTATCTCTTGGTATCCATTCCTTTAACAAAAATGCGGAAAAGAACGCAAATCACGAAAAGTCTTGAGGTTTTTATTAAAGCCAGTTGGAAAAAATAAAATAAGTTCAGTCTACTCCTAATTTTCTATGGGTTCGTTAGATTTCCATATAAATTACCCACTGGTTAAGACGTTTTTTTATAGGGTTTATGAGAGGTCGATGACATTATATAAACCGAAACATTCCGATAACTTAGAATCGAATTTGAACCCGGAAATACTTAGAATTCAAATACCTTTCCGTCATCGGCCAATTGCACTTGTGGGAAAACTTCCAAGGCCTCTTCCTTAAATAACTCAATAGATTTATATCGGGTGGAAAAATGACCAAGAATCAATTGGCCAACTTTTGCATTTTTCGCAATGGTGGCCGCTTCCTTAGCGGTTGAATGCAGGGTTTTCTTTGATAAAGATGCATCGGTTTCCAAAAATGTGGATTCATGGTATAGCACATCAATATCACTGATCAACGGAACAATCTCAGGTTTAAAGCCAGTATCACTACAAAACGCATAGCTTTTGGGTTTGGGTGGATCAAAACTGAGTTCAAGGTTTGGAATACTCGTTCCATTATCCAAAATAACATCCCTTCCGTTTTTGATATTTTGAAAATAACATTTGTCAATCTTGTACCGTTGTACTGCCTCGATATTCAATTTCCTTTCCGCTGGTTTTTCCCTAAATAAAAATCCATTAGTGTATACCCTATGTTTTAATGGTATCGTCTCTATGGTAACTTTATCATCCTCAAAAATAAGCTCTGACCGGTCAGATGTCAATTCATGGAAAAATAACGCATAATTTGTCCATGAATTCCCTAATTTTAATAAAAGGGTAACTGCTTGTTTTATCCCCTTAGGGCCATAAATATGCATTTCGGATTCCCTACCCAATAGACGAAAAGTAGAAATTAACCCTGGAAGTCCAAAAAAATGGTCCCCGTGAAGGTGGGATATGAATATATGATTGATTCTTGAGAACCTAACCTTATTTTTACGCAATTGTACCTGTGTGCCTTCCCCGCAATCAATTAAAAACAGATGGTTTTTTATCTCCAATACTTGGGAAGTAGGATTAGACAAAGTTCTTGGTGTTGCAGCGTAACAACCTAGGATAATTAGTTTCATGCGACTAATTGCTAGGTTTATAATTATGGGCATCCTCAGGGGAAAAGCCACTTTTAAAAGTAAAAGCATAAGGGGTTTCCCCATGCTCATTTAAATATCTCAATCGTTCCTTTGCCTCATCTGGAGTTGGATTTGATCCGTTTTTAACGTACCAGAATGCCATATGCATGTCTTTCATTTTGGAAAACCATTCTTTCTTCCTTTTAAAAATATCCCTATGGTCTGATTGATAGGTAAAATTAAAAAGATCATCCCTGGATTTCCAAACAGACATATTGACAATAAGGAAATTATCATTGAATACATTCAAGGAAATCGCATTGTTATTTTCTTCAACCAAACGCCAAACAAAACCTGGGCTTTTTTCTGCACGGGCATTTATCCTATCCAGATTACCAACAAAATCGGCCATTACAGGACTGTCCAAAGGGGCCAACATCTTAGCTATATTTATCTGCGCCAAATTACGGTCCATCATGGGGTCTAAAGGTCTAAATCGCGTTCTATTTCCTCCATTTCAATAATATCCAAACCTTCTTGAATAGTAGGTACAACACAGATTTCATCTGGCACCTCCTCATAAGAAACTTTTTCGGTCACCAAGACAAAGGACTTTTTATTGGTGCGGTGGGTATTGGCCAATTGTAAAAACTCCAAAATATCACCAGAAGTAAGTCCCGAGAATGAAAACAGGTTAACGATTATGTTATCATTTTCTATTTTTGGATATGCCCTGTTCAAATTTTCAAAGAATTTTTGCAAAGAAATATTTTCTTGAGAAATAATTGTGGTAGTACCGTTCTTGTCGAAAATCATAGCTTTTTATTTTATTTTCGATGCCAATAAATAGATAATGGCCATACGTATGGCCACCCCATTTTCAACCTGATTCAATATAATAGATTGTTTGGAGTCCGCCACATCACTTGTTATCTCTACTCCCCTGTTGATTGGTCCTGGATGCATAATCACAATTTCCTTATCCAAACTGTTAAGTAGTGCTTTGTTCACACCGTACTGCTGTGTATACTCACGTGTAGTAGGGAAATAGCTGATATCCATCCTCTCGTTCTGGACACGGAGCATATTGGCTACATCGCACCATTCCAAGGCCTTTCGTAAATTGGTTTCTACCTTTACACCTAAGGATTCGATATGTTTTGGAAGTAACGTTCTTGGACCGCATACCTTAACGTTGGCTCCTTGCAATTTTAGTGCAAATATATTTGATAGTGCCACTCTTGAGTGCAGAATATCACCAACGATTACCACATTTTTACCTGCCACATCACCCAATTTTTTATGAATTGAATAGGAATCCAACAATGCCTGGGTTGGATGCTCATGTGCCCCGTCTCCCGCATTGATAATTGCAGCACGTACGTGTCTGGACAAAAATATACCGGCTCCCGGATTGGGATGGCGCATTACTACCATGTCTACTTTCATAGACAGGATATTGTTCACCGTATCTATGAGGGTCTCCCCTTTTTTTACTGATGACTGTGCTGCTGAGAAATTGATAATGTCTGCAGAAAGTCTTTTTTCCGCAAGTTCAAAGGAGAGCTTGGTACGTGTACTGTTTTCAAAGAATATGTTGGCTATGGTAATATCCCTTAAAGAAGGTACTTTTTTAATGGAACGGTTAATGACCTCCTTAAAATGATCTGCAGTTTCAAAAATGAGCTGAATATCTTTTTCATTAAGATACTTGATCCCTAACAAGTGATTTACACTTAATTCGCCCATTTATTATTTATTTATCAAAAATATTACGTCCTCTCCGTCATTTTCTTTCCACATAACCTGTACTTTTTCATCATTAATGGCATCTACCTGACGGCCCCTATAGTTGGGCTGAATGGGTAAATGTCTACTAAAACGCCGGTCTATGAGCGTCAATAGTTCTATTTCCGACGGTCTTCCAAAAGATTGAATGGCTGTTAGGGCGGCTCGAATACTTCGTCCAGTATAGAGCACATCATCAATAAAAACCACTTTTTTACCTTCTACCATAAAATCGATCTTGGTCTTATTGGCCTCCAATATCTTTTCACCTCTTCTAAAATCATCCCTGTAAAAAGTAATGTCCAAAAAACCTAAATTTATGTGTTTTACTTTATATTCATCCTTGAGAATCTTGGTAAGACGTTCTGCCAAAAATATACCTCGAGGTTGTAGACCTATCAGTACGGTATCTTTAAAATCTATATGGTTTTCTAAAAGCTGGCAAGCCAAACGGTGAAGAATAATGTGTATCTCTTTTGAGGTAAGCAATACTTTTTGACTCATAGGTTAGGTGACTAACACTTTTGACTTACAAAAATAGGGATTTCTATTTAATAATATCGTGAGTTCATAAAAATGTGGTTCTATTACAATAAGATTCGTTGTAAAGATACTTGGTATGGTCAGTGCTATATACAGTGAACAAAAAAGCCCGGGCAAATGCCCGGGCTTTTTAACAACTATAAACAGTAGCTTACTTCTTTTTAGAACCGGCTTCCATTTTATCTTTCAACGCTTGCAACTGCTCATTAGCATCTCCAAGGGTTGGTTTAGCTTCATCTGCACTTGCAGCAGCCTTTTTAACCGCTGTTCTTACATTTCGCTGTTCTTCCTCCCTAAAAATAGCTGTGTGACTTGCAACTACTCTTTTGAATTCTTTATTGAACTCGATGATCTTAAATTCAGCTTCTTCACCCTTAGTCAATTTCTTACCATCTTCTTTTTCCAAATGACGCGTTGGCACAAAAGCTACAATATCTTCATTGAAGTCAATGGTAGCACCTTTGTCTACAATTTCAGTAATACCTGCTTTATGAACTGTACCTAAGGCAAACTCTTTTTCATATTTGTCCCAAGGATTATCGGTAGTCTGCTTATGGCCCAAGCTTAATTTACGGCCTTCAACATCCAATTCCAATACCTCTACTTCCAAGTTATCACCTACTGTAACAAATTCTGATGGGTGCTTAATTTTCTTGGTCCAAGAAAGATCAGAAATATAAATTAATCCATCTATCCCTTCTTCCAATTCAACAAATACACCAAAGTTTGTAAAGTTTCTTACAATACCCGAATGTTTAGAACCTAATGGATACTTGGTTGTAATATCAGTCCATGGATCTGGTGTCAACTGCTTAATACCTAGAGACATTTTGCGATCTTCTCTGTCCAAAGTCAATACCACTGCATCCACTTCATCACCAACCTTAACAAAATCCTGGGCAGAACGTAAGTGTGTAGACCATGACATTTCAGAAACGTGAATCAAGCCTTCAACGCCTTCAACAACTTCAATAAATGCACCATAGTCGGCTATTACCACTACTTTTCCTTTTACCTTGTCACCAATCTTGATATCTTCACTTAGTGCATCCCAAGGATGTTTCTCCAATTGTTTTAAACCTAACTGAATTCTAGATTTGTTATCATCAAAATCCAATATAACTACATTCAGTTTCTGATCCAATTCCACAATTTCGTTAGGATGGTTGATCCTACTCCAAGAAAGGTCGGTAATATGGACCAATCCGTCCACACCACCAAGATCTATAAACACTCCATAAGATGTAATGTTTTTCACTACACCTTCCAGTACTTGTCCTTTTTCCAGTTGGCTAATAATCTCTTTCTTCTGTTCTTCAATATCAGCCTCAATCAATGCTTTATGAGATACCACAACATTTTTGAACTCATGGTTGATTTTTACAACCTTGAATTCCATGGTCTTTCCAACAAACTGATCATAATCCCGGATTGGTTTCACATCAATTTGTGATCCAGGTAAGAAAGCCTCAATGCCGAAGACATCTACAATCATTCCCCCTTTAGTCCTACATTTAACAAAACCATTTACCACTTCTTCCTTGTCATGGGCAGTATTAACCCTTTCCCAAGCTTTAATGGTTCTTGCCTTTCTGTGTGAAAGCACCAATTGTCCGCTTTTATCTTCACGGATATCTATTAATACCTCAACCATATCCCCAACCTTTAAATCTGGGTTGTAGCGGAATTCATTGAGGGAAATAACTCCTTCAGATTTTGCATTAATGTCGATTATTGCTTCACGATCAGTGAGGTAAACCACTTTTCCATCTACAACCTCTTCATCTGCTGTATCAACAAAGTTTTCTTTAACCAAGTTTTCAAACTCCTTTAATTTAGAGTCTTCAACCCGCTCGATTCCTTGTTCATACTTTTCCCAATTAAAATTTTCCAAAAATGCTTCTTGGTCTTGTACGGGAGTTTCTACTTTTGTTTCTTGTGTTGCTTCAATAGTTTCTTCTATCGGAGCTGCTTTTTTTTCTTCAGCCATTGCTGATTTAAATTTGTATTCCATGGTTTTACAAGAGTTAAACAATTACCACAGAAGATGTTATTAGATTCTTTTTAATCCTTTTTCCTCTTGAACTTTTGCTAAAAAGGAGTGCAAAAATACAATTAATTAAATCGTTTTACAAACCTTATATCGTGAAGGTTAAGTTCAAGAGTGATATTTTTCGTTTTCCAAAAAGTTTTCATTCAATAATTCGTATATTTAATCTGCAATTATTAACAATTTTTAAAAGATAAATTATGAGTGTTAAAGCAAAATATCAAGAGGTTCTAAATCTTGGTGAACAACTGGGAATTAAAGGATGGAAGCGTTTCCGATGAAAATGGAATATTGAAAATAAAAGGAGTGGTGAACACGCCCTACGAAAAAGATTTACTATGGGATAAAATCAAGGAATTGGGTGGTCAAAGCCCTTCAGATATGAAAGCCAATATTTCCGTGGCAGATGATTCAGTGTATCATAGACATATCGTTAAAAGTGGGGAGTCCTTGAGTAAAATTGCAAAACATTATTATGGTGACATGATGAAATACAAGCAAATTTTTTCTGCTAACACCAATGTATTAAAGAATCCAGATGTAATACACCCTGACCAGGTCTTGGCGATTCCAAATTTATAGTGATTTTAATCCCTTATTAAAGTAAAAAGGACGTTGTTGCAACGTCCTTTTAGTTTTTATCAATTATCCGTAGGGCGTAGCTGTGTATTCGTTCAAATTGTTCTTTTAATCCCATATCACTATTATCAAATTCTATAGCGTCCTCCGCCATCTTTAGGGGAGACATTTCACGATGTGAATCTAAATAATCCCTACTCTGCACATTCTTTAGCACCTCATCATAGGTGACCTTTTCTCCTTTATCCAATAATTCCTTATAGCGCCTTGTAGCACGCGTTTTAGGAGATGCAGTCATAAAAATCTTAAATTCTGCATCCGGGAATACAACCGTGCCAATATCTCTACCATCCATGACAATACCCTTCTTCTTCCCGAGTTCCTTTTGCATTTCAACCAACTTATGCCGCACCTCCTCAACGGCAGCGACTTTGCTTACCTGTTTGGAAACCTTAAGGGTCCTGATTTCTTTTTCAACATTTTCATCATTAAGGTACATTTCAGAAAATCCCAACTCTTTATTATACACAAATTTTAATCGCACTTTAGGTAGCAATCGAACCAAGGTATCAGCATTTGCCCTATTATCACCCATCAATTTATTTCGCATAGCAAAAAGAGTAACGGCCCTATACATTGCCCCCGTATCCACATAGACGTATCTCAAAGCTTTCGCAAGTTGTTTAGCGATAGTGCTTTTTCCTGTGGAGGAATATCCATCAATAGCTATGGTGATGTTTCGCATTGTTTAAAAATAGTTAGAAATCAGGATTTCCAATAAAATTAAAGCTTTTTATAATTTTTTACATTCTGGTCCGTAAGTGCAATATCCACCACTTCACTCATTTCAGTAACATAATGAAATGTAAGTCCCTTTAAATAATCCTCCTTAATTTCAAGAATATCCTTTCTATTCTCTTCACAAAGTATAATTTCTTTAATCCTTGCCCGTTTGGCAGCAAGTATTTTTTCTTTTATTCCACCTACCGGCAATACCTTTCCACGTAGAGTGATCTCCCCCGTCATGGCCAGACTCTTTTTCACCTTTTTCTGAGTAAACAAGGACACTAGGGAAGTAAGCATAGTTATTCCCGCACTTGGCCCGTCTTTTGGTGTTGCCCCCTCTGGAACATGTATATGTACGTTATAATTATCAAAAACCTCGAAAGCTATACCAAAACTATCTGCATTGGACTTAATATATTCCATGGCAATCGTGGCCGATTCCTTCATGACCTTACCTAGATTACCTGTGATATTTAGGGTTCCCTTTCCTTTGGATAGGATAGACTCTATAAAAAGAATGTCTCCCCCAACACTGGTCCATGCCAGACCGGTAACAACCCCGGCAACATCGTTGTTTTCGTATTTGTCACGTTCCATTCTTGCGGGACCCAAAACCTTTTCCACATCCTTGTTGGAGACCTTAATATTATATTCTTCCTCAACGGCAATGGATTTAGCAGCATGACGCACCATTTTTGCTACTTGTTTCTCCAAAGCCCGCACCCCAGATTCACGAGTGTATCCTTCCACAATTTTTTCCAATTGTGGTTTACCTATTTTCAAATCTTTTGTGGTTAAACCATGTTCCTTTAGCTGTTTGGG
>CAXMOE010000033.1:19879-20139 GCA_964194835.1 uncultured Flavobacteriaceae bacterium
ATAGTAGAAAGGTTATTGGCTGTTGCGATAAACATTACTTTGGTAAGGTCATAACCCAATTCCAAAAAATTATCATGGAATTCACTGTTCTGTTCAGGATCCAATACTTCCAGCATTGCAGAAGATGGATCTCCCTGATGACTATGTGATATTTTGTCTATTTCATCCAAGATAAACACTGGATTGGATTTTCCTGCCTTTTTAAGACTTTGGACAATTCTTCCAGGCATCGCACCGATATAGGTTTTACGGTGTCCTCT
>CAXMOE010000034.1:0-19466 GCA_964194835.1 uncultured Flavobacteriaceae bacterium
AACAACAATTGAGCTGGAATCAAAAAATTAAAGAGGTGCTGGACAACTAGTTGTTATATGCGATCCATTAAACATCGCAAATCAAAAACCCCTGTTTCAAGGATGCTATTTTTTCTTCCCTTGCCGGAATAAACTCTTGTGCCAAATGTCCCTTAAAACCAGTGTCTAAAATTGCTCTTACGATGGCAGGGTAAAATAACTCCTGACTTTCATCAATTTCATGTCTACCCGGCACGCCTGCTGTATGGTAATGTCCAAAATAGTGATGGTTGTTTTGTATAGAACGAATAATGTCTCCCTCTTGGATCTGCATATGGTAAATATCATAAAGCAATTTAAAATTTTCTGAACCCAACTGCTTGCAAAGTTCAATTCCCCATGCAGAAGTATCGCACATATAATCGGGATGGTTGATTTGGTTAAAAAGCTCCATCTGGATTACCACCCCGTGCTTTTCCACCAAAGGCATTATTTGGTTCAGTCCGTCTACACAATTTTGCAACCCAACTGCATCATCCATACCTCTTCTGTTTCCGCTAAAGCAAATAAGATTGGTATAGCCCGCTTCTGCGACCTGTGGAATGATTTCGGTATAATTTTTTATTAAGGTTGCGTGGTATTTTGGGTCGTTCCATCCTTCGGTAAGGCTTATTTCAGCCCCGTTACACATGGCACAATGAACATTGTATTTTTTTAGCATCGGCCAATCCTTGGGCCCTATTAGATCAATGGATCTGATTCCCAATTCATTCAAGGTTTTAAGAAAATCTTCGAGCGGAATGTCCTCAAAACACCAGTGGCACACACTATGGTTTATGTTGTTTTTTAAGGTAAACTCCTTATCTTGCTTTATTTCTTGGGCATTTGTGGTTTTGCAAGCCAGAATACCTACAGAAGCCGCAGCAGATGTACCGATAAATGTTCTTCTTTTCATTTTAAATGTAAAATTTACGTATATAAAGATAGTTTTTAGTTTTAAGAAATGGAAATAATACCAGATAAAAAGCAGTTGTTGGAGTTGGCACATTACAGAATGCCATACGGAAAGTTTAAAGGCCGTTATTTGGTAAATCTTCCGGAGTCTTATCTCATTTGGTTCCAACAAAAAGGATTTCCCGATGGTAAATTGGGAAATCTGCTCAAGGCTATGTTGGAAATCAAAATAAATGGGCTCGAAACCTTGATTCGCAACATTCAAAAAGAATTTCCTTTACATTAACGGTAATTTCTTGTAGCAATTTGTATTTTTGCCTGCGTTACGAATTCAACCTAACGCTTCATGTCACAGACCAAATATATTTTTGTAACCGGAGGGGTTACCTCTTCCCTTGGAAAGGGAATTATTGCCGCTTCACTTGCTAAATTGCTTCAAGCCAGGGGTTATAGAGTCACTATCCAAAAACTAGATCCATACATAAATGTTGATCCAGGTACACTGAACCCATACGAACATGGGGAATGCTATGTGACCGATGATGGAGCCGAAACCGATTTGGATCTGGGTCATTATGAGCGATTCTTGAATGTGAGGACCTCTCAGGCCAACAATGTAACTACGGGTAGAATATACCAAAGTGTTATTGAAAAGGAACGTAGGGGAGAATTCTTGGGAAAAACGGTTCAGGTGGTGCCACATATCACCAATGAGATAAAAGAACGCATACAGATATTAGGAAACAGTGGTGAATATGATATTGTCATAACTGAAATAGGAGGTACAGTGGGCGATATTGAATCCTTGCCGTACATAGAGGCGGTACGCCAGCTATTATGGGAATTGGGAGACACCAATGGTATCGTAATTCATCTAACCCTAGTGCCTTATCTTTCTGCAGCAGGGGAATTAAAGACCAAACCCACCCAACACTCCGTTAAAACCTTGATGGAAAGTGGAATCATGGCCGATATATTGGTCTGCAGGACCGAACATGAGATTTCTGATGAAATAAAACAGAAATTAGCATTGTTCTGCAATGTTAAAAGGGAGGCAGTGATACAATCTATAGACGCTTCCACCATTTACGATGTTCCAATTCTAATGCAGGAGGAAGGCCTGGATACCGTTACCCTTCAGAAATTGGCCTTATCCGACGACAAAGTTCCCGATCTGGAACAATGGAAAGAGTTTTTGGCTCGTCATAAGAATCCAAAGAATGAAGTTAATATTGGTCTTATTGGAAAATATGTAGAACTGCAGGATTCTTATAAATCCATATTGGAATCATTTATCCATGCTGGAGCGGTCAATGAGGTAAAGGTAAATGTGAAATCTATACATTCCGAACACATTAAAGCTAATGAGGTCAGCAACCTAATGCAGGGCTTGGATGGCATTCTTGTAGCCCCTGGTTTTGGTGAAAGAGGGATTGAAGGAAAAATAAAAGCGGTGCAATATGCGAGGGAAAATGGAATTCCCTTCTTAGGTATCTGTTTGGGAATGCAAATGGCCGTGATAGAATATGCCAGAAATGTACTTGGCCTATCCAACGCAAATTCCACCGAGATGGACGAAAACACACCCGATCCGGTCATTGATTTAATGGAGGAGCAGAAAACCGTTACAAACAAGGGGGGGACAATGCGTCTTGGAGCTTGGGATTGTGAGTTGGTTGAAGGAAGTCTAGTAAAGGAAATATACGATAACGTAACCGCCATATCCGAAAGGCACCGTCACCGTTACGAATTCAATAACAATTATAAGGTGAAATTGGAAGAAGCGGGACTTAGGACATCAGGAATCAACAAAGAAACTGGTTTGGTTGAAATTGTAGAACTACCCAAACATCCATGGTTTATTGGTGTGCAATATCATCCTGAATATAAAAGTACAGTTGCCAACCCCCACCCACTTTTTGTCGGGTTTGTTAAGGCTGCCTTAAAGCACAAAAAGCAACAAACTAATGCCAGTTTGGCATAATCTGCACAATTGGGCATATATTTGCGCTCTAAAAATCGAACAAACACCGATTTTAATAATTAGCTTATCCAAATGGAAGAAAAGAAATTAGATATAAATTCTATAATTGGCTTTGTGCTGATTTTTGGTATACTCATTTTTATGTTTTACCAAAATCAACCTACGGAAGAAGAGATAGCCAACAAGAAGGCACAACAGGAACAGTTGGATGCCCAGGCAGCGGCCAAGGAAAACGAAGTGCAAAAAGAAAAACCGGCTGCATCTACTACTGTTAACCTGCAGGATTCAACAGCGATAGCTGATTATAAAAGCACTATTGGAGCTTTTGGTTATACCGCCGCATCCGATGCGACTACCGTTTTGGAAAATGATTTGGTGTATTTACGGATAAGTAATAAGGGTGGGCAGATTGTGGAGGCCAAAATGAAAAATTTTGTCACCTATGATTCCGTTCCGGTGTATTTAGTGAAGGATGGCAATGCTTCCTTTGGTATTAATTTTATGACTACAGACAATAGGGTCTTGAATACCAAAGATTTGTTCTTTGAACCATCAATGACGGAAAATGATGGAAACCAAGTGCTTTCAATGAAGGCAAAAGTAGGGCCCAATAAATTTTTGGAATATCGGTATGAGATGAAACCCGACGATTATTTAGTAGATTTTGTTGTACGTTCCCAAGAATTAAATGGGGTAATCAATGGTGATCAAACTTTGAACCTGGAATGGGGAATGAAGGGAATTCGTCACAACAAAAGTATTCAGTACGAAAACAGATATACACGGTTGACCTATAATCACGAGGATAGTAAAATCAGTAAACTTTCTGAAGGAAGTGATGATGAAGAAACGGAAGAACAGGTAAAATGGTTATCGTACAGGCAGCATTTTTTCAGTAGCATATTGGCAACAAATACTCCTTTTGAGACTGCAGAGCTCAGCTCTGTGAACTTGGTGACGGAAGAAAGTAAAACTGCCGAATTTACAAAAGAATACAAATCAGTTGTGCCCTTAGAGCTGGAAGGAGGAGAGCTTTCCTATAATATGCATTGGTACTACGGACCAACGGATGTAAAAATATTGTCTGAATACAAAGACTTGGGAGTTGCAGATTCCATTCCCTACGGATGGGGGATCTTTGGATGGATCAATAGATATGTGTTTACCCCTATGTACACTTTTTTAAGTTCCTTTCTGCCGTTTGGAATCGCCATTGTGGTGATGACTATTATGGTGCGTTTGGTAATGTCACCGGTGACCTACAAATCCTATCTTTCTCAAGCTAAGATGAAAGTCTTGAAACCGGAGATCACAGAGCTTAACGAAAAATATAAGGACAATGCCATGAAGAAGCAAAAAGAGACTATGGCGCTCTACAATAAGGCAGGCGTGAGTCCCATGAGTGGCTGTATACCGGCCTTGTTACAATTGCCTATCTTTTATGCCCTCTTTATGTTCTTCCCTACCTCATTTGCATTGCGGCAGAAATCGTTCCTTTGGGCAGAAGATCTCTCTTCCTATGATACCATCGCGGAATTACCTTTCAATATTCCTTTCTACGGGGATCATGTGAGTTTGTTTCCCATTTTGGCATCTGTGGCCATTTTCTTTTATATGATGATGACCACCGGACAGAATATGCAGACCCAACCGGGTATGCCCAACATGAAATTTATCATGTACCTATCGCCGCTAATGATGCTGGTTTTCTTCAACAGTTATGCCAGTGGATTGAGTCTCTATTACTTTGTATCCAACCTGATAACCATTTTCATTATGTTGGCCATTAAGAAGTTTATCCTTAATGAGGACAAGATTCATGCGCAGATTCAGGAAAACAAAAAGAAACCCAAGAAAGAAAATAAGTTCCAGCGTAAGATGCGTGAAATGATGGATCAAGCTGAACACCAGAAAAAAGTAGGAAAAAAATAAATTTGAAATATTTGTATTGACCAGTTTTTGTACCAGTGTACTGGCCATGATCAAAAATAAAAAAGCCCCGACATAACGTTGGGGCTTTTTAGCAATAATTAGACTTAGTTTGGTAAGATTTGGGACTTCAAAAATGACACATTATATCCACGGATAAAAAAAATAGTTGTCAAGCTTTCATTTTTGTATGTTAAAGGATATCATTTTGTTGTGTGGTATTTTATGATCTTAAACTCCAGGGGGTATATAAGTTTTAAAGGTCTTTCATTTTCAGGACTATCATCCTTGTACGACTTAGTAGTTACATACTAGTTTTTTGTATTTTTGCAGTTCATAATTGAATAATGAAAAAAGTTGTTGTTGGACTTTCCGGTGGAGTCGATTCCAGTGTTACCGCTTACCTTTTAAAAGAACAAGGGTATGAGGTGATCGGTCTGTTTATGAAAAATTGGCACGACGATTCTGTTACAATTTCCAGCGAATGCCCTTGGCTGGAGGATAGTAATGATGCCTTGATCGTTGCCGATAAGTTGGGGATTCCGTTTCAGACCGTAGATTTAAGTGTGGAGTACAAGGAGCGAATTGTGGATTATATGTTCAAGGAATATGAAAAAGGACGCACGCCCAATCCTGATGTGCTCTGTAATAGGGAAATAAAGTTTGATGTTTTTATGGATATCGCCCTTCAATTGGGTGCCGATTATGTGGCAACCGGCCATTATTGTAGAAAAGGGATCTTACATAACACCGACGGTACAGAAACCTATCGGTTATTGGCGGGCGCAGATGGCAATAAAGACCAATCCTATTTTTTATGTCAACTTTCACAAGAGCAATTGGCAAAGACCTTGTTTCCCATTGGGGAACTCACCAAACCGGAGGTTAGGGAAATTGCAGCAGCCAATGATTTGATCACAGCTGATAAGAAAGACTCCCAGGGGCTATGTTTTATTGGAAAAGTTCGCTTGCCAGAATTTTTACAGCAAAAATTGAAGCCCAAACAAGGGGTCATAGTGGAAGTGCCATCCGATGTTGTACAATACCATAAAGTGATCCCGACTTTTGATTCTAAAGAAGAGGAATTGGCATTTTTTGCAGCAAAGTCTACCTATGAAAAGACCGATGGCAAAGTGGTGGGCGAACATCAAGGAGCACATTATTTTACTAAAGGTCAACGTAAAGGATTGGACGTTGGTGGTACCAAGGATCCGCTTTATGTCATTGAGACCGATGTGGAGGAAAATATTATTTATACAGGTCAGGGGAAAAGCCATCCAGGGCTCTACCGGAGGACCTTGTTTGTCAAGGAAAAGGAATTGCATTGGGTACGTACCGATCTGGCGTTGGAGACAGATGGTAGTATGGATGTGATGGCTCGGATCAGATATCGTCAACCCCTGCAAAAAGCCACTTTATATAAGATCGATGGTGGTCTCTATGTAGATTTTGAGGAAAAGCAATCGGCAATAACAGAAGGACAGTTCGTGGCTTGGTATATAGGTGACGAACTTATTGGCTCTGGGGTAATCTCATAACTTCCTTGGTCCTAATATGGTTTTCACCTCAATTGATAGAGTCAAGTAGTTGCTCGCACAAACGGAAAAAAACATGCAAAATAGAGTAACAGCACTCTTTGGAATTAAATACCCCATTATTCAGGCCGGAATGATATGGGCCAGTGGTTGGAGATTGGCCTCAGCTGTATCCAACGCGGGCGGCTTAGGTATTATTGGTGCAGGATCTATGTATCCTATCGTGCTTCGCGAACATATCCAAAAATACCAACAGGCAACCGATAAGCCGTTTGGTGTAAATATCCCCATGTTATATCCCGAAATTGAAAAATTAATCGAAATCGTTGTGGAAATGGGTGTTAAAATTATATTTACCTCTGCCGGTAATCCAAAGACCTGGACATCCCATTTAAAGGAGCAGGGAATTACTGTGGTTCATGTTGTAAGCAGTGTGAAATTTGCGCTGAAGGCACAGGAGGCAGGTGTAGATGCAGTTGTGGCAGAAGGATTTGAAGCGGGCGGACACAATGGGCGAGATGAGACCACCACCCTAACACTTATCCCAGCTGTAAAGGAGAAAATATTCATCCCACTAATTGCGGCAGGCGGAATCGCCACAGGGCGCGCCATGTTGGCTGTCATGATCTTGGGGGCCGATGGGGTTCAGGTAGGTAGCCGCTTTGTGGCCAGTCATGAAGGATCTTCACATACTCTTTTTAAGCAAAAAGTGGTAGAGGCTGGGGAAGGGGCTACCCAATTAACACTGAAAGAATTGGCACCTGTGAGAATGATCAAAAACAAATTCTACCAAGAGATACAACAGGCCTATGCGAACGGAACCAATGTTGAAGGACTAAAGGAGCTATTGGGGAGGGCAAGGGCAAAACGCGGAATGTTCGAAGGTGATATGGAAGAGGGCGAACTCGAAATTGGCCAAGTGGCCGCCTTGATTCACGATATTAAACCTGCGGCTGAAATTGTCGCCAATTTAATGCAGGAATTTAAGGAGGCACGGAACGAGGCTTCCCATTTATAAGTGATGCTAACAATTTTACAGTCTCCTTATCTATTTACAAAAGTGAAGTGATTGTGCGTTATAGACTTAGGTAATAGCTATTGCTACTCCTTCAATTCCCAAAGCTTCCAATACTAACGTAAATAATAAGATTTCCTTAACAATTCTAAACCCCGTATAAATCAAAAAAAATTGTATTATTGGTATAAATCAATTCAATTAACTATGAAAACCAATTTATTGTTAAACACTCTCCTTTTTGGAGTTTTTTTTATGGGTATTCAATCCAATGCCCAATTAAATAAGATAGCCGAAGTAGAGGGAATTACCGAATATCAAATGGAGAATGGTCTTAAAGTTCTTCTGTTTCCCGATAATTCTGCTCAGACAATTACAGTAAATATCACATATTTGGTGGGTTCCCGTCATGAAGGTTACGGTGAAAAGGGAATGGCCCATCTTTTGGAACATATGGTGTTTAAAGGTACTCCAGACCATTCTGATATCCCAAACGAATTAAGTAGTCATGGGGCGCGCCCAAATGGGACAACGTACCTTGATAGGACCAATTATTATGAAACCTTTAATGCAACTGATGAAAACCTGGAGTGGGCACTAGATCTGGAAGCGGACAGAATGCTTAATTCTTACATTGCTAAAAAAGATCTTGAATCAGAGTACAGTGTGGTCAGAAATGAATTTGAAAGGAGCGAAAATAGTCCAGGCAGGGTGCTTAGACAAAAAGTAATTGATGCGGCTTATCTATGGCATAACTATGGCAACGCCACCATCGGGAATCGCTCTGATATAGAACGGGTTCCTATTGAAAATTTAAAAGCTTTTTATAAAAAGTACTATAGGCCCGACAATGCGGTGTTGATGATTACGGGAAAGTTTGAAGAAGAAAAAACACTAGATCTGGTCCAACAAAAATTTGGAAATTTGAAACGACCATCTACTCCAATAAGAGATTCACATACAGTGGAACCTGCCCAAGATGGTGAAAAATTGGTAAACGTAAGCCGAACGGGTGATCTACAAATTGTTGCTGCATTATATCACGGCCCGGCCAGTTCCCATGAGGACTTTGCGGCTTTTTCCCTTTTGGAAAACGTTTTAACAGATGAACCCTCTGGAAGGCTTTATAAAGAATTGGTTGATTCAAAGAAAGCATCTTCAATATGGTCTTATTCTCCCATTACAAAGGAACCAGGATTTTATTATATAAATGTTGATGTTCCTTCTGATAAAAACCCTGATGAAGCCGATAAGGTATTGCGGCAAACATTGGATAACTTAAAAACAAATCCGGTTACAAAAGAAGAGTTGGATAGAGCAAGGGCCAATATTTTAAAAGAAATAGATCAAGCTTCGAGAAATTCTTCCTTTTTGGCCACATATATGAGTGAATATATAGGGGCAGGGGACTGGAGATTGGCATATGTTTACAGAGACAGAATTGAGAATCTGACCTTGGATAAGATCAATTCGGTTGCAACGAAATATTTTATTCCAACCAATAGGACTATTGGAAGATTCAATCCAACAAAGGAGCCTCAAAGAGTATCTATTGAGCACACCGAGAATGTTGATAGCCTGGTGGCCAATTATAAGGGAAAAAAAGCTTTGGGTACCGGTGAGGCCTTTGATGTTGCATATGATGAAATCGAAAATAGGTTGGCTAGAGGAAGATTATCCAATGATGTGACTTATGGAATTATAGAAAAGAGCAATAGGGGCAATACGGTAATCCTAAATTTCAGTGTCCGTAACGGGGATGTAAAATCCTTGACAAATAAGGGAGTGATCCCCTCCTTTACGGCAAGTATGCTCAATAAAGGGACCTTATCCAAAAACAGGCAGCAAATAGAAGATGAATTAAGCCTGTTAAAATCTTCTATAAGCTTTAGTTCAAGAAATGGAAATGTGTATGCTTCGGTTGTTTCCACAGACGAAAATCTTATGGCATCTTTAAAACTGATGGCAGAAATGTTAAAAAGTCCCTCTTTTGATGCCACGGAATTGGAAAAACTTAAAACGGAACGCTTGGCAACTATGGAAACCAACAAGACTGACCCTCAATATTTGGCATCAACAAGATTGTCCCGAATCAATAATAAGTATTCCAAGGGCCATCCCAATTATAGGATGTCAATGGAAGAACAGGAAGAGGCGATTAAAGCAACTAACATAGATGATGTCAAATCGTTTTATAATGAATTCTATGGTTTGGGAAAATCAATCGTTGTGGCTATTGGAAATTTGAATTCCGATGAAGTAAAGACTTTTATGGAAAAAGAATTCGATGATTTCAAAAGCAAACAATCCTACCAACGTGTTGCAAATCCTTTTTCCGAATCCAAAGTAGTTAATGAGGATATCTTAACACCCGATAAGGAAAATGCAATGACCTTTGGTGCATTAAAAATAAAACTTAGCAATTCCAGTGAGGATTACCCAGCTGTTCAGGTCGCATCCATCATCTTGGGAGGTGGCACTTTAAATTCCCGTATTGTAGAAAGATTGCGGCAGAAAGATGGAGTAAGTTATGGAGCTGGTGCTGGATTGCAGACAGATAGTGAAGCTGAAGATCAAAATTCATTGTTGTATGTATATTCCATTTATGCACCTACCAATTATGATAAGGTACAATTGGGCTTTAATGAAGAGTTGGACCGATATATAAAAGACGGTATTACAGAAGAGGAACTGAGCACTGCGGTAAATGGATGGGTCCAAGGACAAAATGTTTCCAGGGCAAAAGACGGTGAATTGGCAAGTGTAATCAACAATAATCTATTTTATGATCGTACCATGGATTTTCAGAAATCCTTGGAAGAAAAAATGAAAAGTTTAACGGTAGCAGATATAAATGAGGCCATTAAAAAATACATTAAGCCATTTAAGGATTGGACGGTTGTAAATGCAGGTGATTTTAAGAAAGAATAGTTCAAGAAACACACTTAGTTTCTAGTAAAAATCATGGGCTCCTTTTAAATCTTAATGTCTTAAAGGTATAGCCTTTGCCAATTTTTACTTTTGTTTTAATTGCTCAGAACCATATCCAAGTTGAGGATGCTATGTAACAAAACATTGGCTCCGTTTGCCATGTCTTGAGCAGTAGTAAACTCTTTTGGGGAATGACTTATACCGTCCTTACTTGGTACAAATATCATTCCTGTAGGAGTAATTAATGCCATATCTTGTGCATCGTGCCCTGCTCCACTTTGCATCTGTATAAAACTAAGACCCAATTCTTTGGTGGAAAGAGCAATGCTGTTCTGGATCATTTGGTCGGTAAGGGCAGGTTTGCTTGTAGCATCAATGGGGATAAATGAAATTTGGGTATTGGATTCGTTGGCAATTTTTTCTGCCCTTAATTTTATATCCTCAAACAATTTCATGATTTTTTCATAAGACAGGTCCCTGACTTCTAAACTTAACACAACCTTTCCCGGTACAACATTTGGCGCCCCGGGCAGAGCCTCAATTCTGCCAACAGTACCTACCTGTTTTCCTTCCATACTATTGGTGGCCTCATTTACAGCAATAATAAACTTAGAAGCGGCCAGGAGTGCGTCCTGTCTCATATTCATTGGCGTGGTTCCGGCGTGATTGGCAAATCCGATGATTTCTACATCCCACCAATTAATTCCAACAATTCCCTCAACAATCCCTATTTGTATTCCTTTTTGGTCTAAAATCCCACCTTGTTCGATATGCAATTCCAAAAAAGCGGCCAGATCTTCTTTGCCCATTATTACTTCCTCTAATTTGAAAGGATTACCCCCAATAATCCCAATGCCTTCTTCCATAGTAAAACCTGTACTGTTAACTACCTGTAAGGCTTCAGGCCCAAAATGGCCTGTCATTGCCCTACTTCCCGTAAGCCCGCCTTCCTCATTCGAAAAAATAATGATTTCCAATGGGTGAGCGGTCTCAATATCGTTTTCGTTCATTGTTCTAACAACTTCTATGGCACCCATAGACCCAACACAGCCGTCATAATTTCCACCATCAGGGACAGTGTCAATGTGTGAACCGAAAGCAATGGGCTTTTTGGAGGGATCAGTACCATTTCTGTAGCCTATAATATTCCCTGCAAAATCGATATGGACTTCCAGACCCGCCGCTTCCATAAGGTTAATTACATAGTCTCTGCCTCGAAGGTCTGCCGCACTAAATGCAACCCGACTGGTTTCCCCATTTTCTTTTTGGCCAAATTTGGCCAGTTCAAATATTGTCGATTCCAAACGCTGTTGGTTTACTTTTAGGGAAGAAATTGCAGTGGGTTCTTTCTGGAACGCATGACTAATTGTGCAACAAAATAGTAGTAGGCAACCAAGAAATTTTAAAGACATGTTGAAATGTTTTAGGATAAGGTTTAAAGATAGGGGATTTAAGTAATCCGTGGCGATAGTATCTTAGAATTGCATTTGCTTAAAGAAGATTTTAATAAAATTTATGTATCCAATCATACAAAGATTAACTTGCAAAGGAAAAATGATAAAAGGTTTGCAATGTATTTGCAATAAACTGCCTTGACCATATAGATGTAGTCCATGTTTTATTTTGTCATAGATATATTAGGAACAATTGCCTTTGCCATTTCAGGGGTATTGGTGGCCATGGATAAGAAACTGGATCTTTTCGGAGTGTTTATAATTGCTTTTGTTACGGCGGTAGGAGGGGGTTCATTACGTGATATTCTGATTGGAAATACTCCTATGTTTTGGCTTCAGGATATTGTGTACCTAATTACTATCCTAGGAGCCGTTATTTTTGCTATTGTTTTTAGAGGAAAATTAAAATATGTAAGGAGGTCATTGTTCTTGTTCGATACCATTGGGATTGGTCTTTACACTATGGTGGGAGTAGAAAAAGGACTAGCCGTAGGACTCTTACCGATTATGTGTATTGCCCTGGGGACCATAACGGCTAGTTTCGGTGGGGTAATCCGGGATATTCTATGCAATGAGATCCCTGTAATTTTTAGACGGGAAATTTATGCCACAGCATGTATTTTAGGGGGGGGCAGCTATTTCTTATTGCGACAACTACCCATTGAAAATGCGTTTGCCTTTGTGGCTGCCATACTAATTGTTATAGGAATACGTCTATTGGCAGTAAAATTTAAGATAGCCTTGCCAAACATCTATCGATCTACCGAATAATTTCTGCTTTGAATATATAAATATTTTGTGATGGCCAGTCCCCATTGTCCACAGGTTGTTCATTTATTTTGTCCACCACATCCATTCCTTCAATGACTTTTCCAAAAGGGGTATACTCACCATCCAAATGATAAGAACCTGGTTTGGTCACTACAATAAAGAACTCATAGGGTGAAGCCAACATATGGGGATTGTTAATTTCACTACTAGGCATGGAAATAGTGCCACGATGGTGCTTATACCCCTTTCGGGTATCCGGTGGTAATAGATACTTTCCAATTTCCCTTCTTTTTTGAGCAGTCTCTTTATTATCGGCATTGCCCCCTTGAATGATAAAATTTTTCACCACTCTATGAAAATAGGTATTATCGAAATAGCCTTTTTTGGTCAGGTAAATAAAATTGGCCTTGTGGTAGGGAACATTATCATATAATTGAACAGTAAAACTTCCAAAACTGGTGGTCAGTTTTACTGTGTCTTCCTTGAGAGTTTTACTATAGTTGAAGAAAAAATCGATTGCATTGTCCTCGGTGAGTTCAAATTCACCTTCTACTTTTCCGGTCTGATCGGGAATTGTATCAATTTGGACAGTATCTTTAATAGCTTCTTTTGGTTGTTCCTCCACTCGTTTTTGGTTCGGGGCATCCTTACAGGCACCTAAAAAAAATAGTGGTATTATTGCAAAATAAGAGCATTTTTTGAGTGTCATGAAACGGGCATTAAATTTCTAATTTTATTTCAGATAATCGTAAAAAATTAAGAGAGTGAATTTCGATGATTTTTCCAATCGTATTTCAAAAATAGAAAATCTACCACTTCCGGGCGAGGCTTCACACTATAAAATGGCCCCATTGATCAGGAAACAGTGGTTTAAATCCAATGAAATCGCAAATTTTAACCCAAAAAAGGCAGCGGTATTGGCCTTAATGTACCCAAATCAGGATTATCGCACCAATATACTTTTGATCTTAAGAAAGGCCTATGAAGGGATCCATTCCAATCAAATTGGATTTCCGGGGGGCAAAACGGAAGAAGGGGATAAAGATTTAATGGCCACAGCACTTCGTGAAACCTATGAAGAAGTGGGAGTCCCTCCGGAAAATGTAGAAGTTATTCGGTCATTAACTGAACTATACATCCCCCCAAGTAATTTTGAAGTGCAACCTTATATAGGTCTATATAAAAAAACAGTACCTTTCAAAATTCAGGAAACTGAAGTCGAAGCTTTGATTGAGGTGCCATTGATGGATTTTATGGATGATAGAAAAATATTCAGTCAAAAAATGACAACCTCCTATGCCAAAAATATAGATGTACCAGCCTTTAAACTAAATGGTTATACCGTGTGGGGTGCCACTGCCATGATGCTCAGTGAGATCAAAGAACTATTGAAAGAAGTATTATGAAACGCTTATTTTGTAATTTTAAACCTCTTATCTAGAATTATGGGCTTATTTAAAAGAAATCCTTTTGGTCATATCCTGTTTCTAAAGAAATGGCTTATTCGCATATTGGCGGTAATGAGTCATAGTCGTTACAAAGGATTTAATAAGCTGGAAATAGAGGGTTCGGATATTATTAGAAATCTTCAGGATAGAAATGTACTATTTGTTAGTAATCACCAAACTTATTTTGCCGATGTGGTGGCCATGTTCCATGTATTCAATGCCAGTCTTAGTGGAAGGGAAGATACCATCAAAAACATAGGCTATATTTGGAATCCTAAGCTAAACATGTACTATGTGGCTGCTGCAGAAACCATGAAGAAGAGTTTATTGACCAAGATTTTTGCCTATGTAGGTTCTGTAAGTATTGAAAGAACCTGGCGTGCCGAGGGTCAGGATGTAAACCGTAGGGTGAAAATGAGCGATATTTCCAATATTGGAATTGCTCTTAACGACGGTTGGGTGGTTACCTTTCCACAGGGAACCACAACCCCTTGGAAGCCTTTACGTAAAGGGACGGCCCATATTATCAAGAAATTCAAACCGGTTGTGGTCCCTGTGGTCATCGACGGCTTTCGGCGTTCTTTTGATAAAAAGGGATTACGAGTCAAGAAAAAAGGAATTCTTCAGTCTATTGTGATCAAGGAACCCTTGGATATTGATTACGATGATGAATCGTTTGAATCGATTATTGAAAAATTGGAATATGCCATTGAACAACATCCTTCATTTCTTAAAGTAATATCCAAGAAAGATCTGTTGGCTTATGAAGAAGAGAATAAACAGCGGAAATGGAAAAGTACTTAAACTTCCAGTTGTTTTAATTCCTTGTAGTTTTTTCTGAGCCCTTTTAATAGAATGCCATACAGTAATTTGTAAAATCCCCAAACCATAACAAGCAATAACGCCACAAAAAGTAATGTAACTCCAATAATAACAAGCCAGTAAAGGGACTCATTTCCGGCATTGGTGGCTGCGTTTATTAATTTATCACTTTCCGGCCCATATTTAAGACTACCATAAATCATAGTGATAAGTGATATCGTAAATACTACTATATTAAACCATACATATTGGGTCACTGTTCTTTTTACATCCAATATTGCTTTCATTAATTCTCGGGAAGAATCCGTAAAGGAAATTTTTTTGTAATTCGTGTAAAACTTGTAAATAAAGTAAATAATAACAACATAGTTTATAATGGTAAGCGCAATTGTAAACTCGTACAGATGCAAGGACTTGATCAGTTTCCACGATTCTGCATCCGTAAAAAATATATTTATGGCTGCCCAAAACACAAACTCAATAATACTGATATAAAAAATCCATTTGACAATTGAGGAAGATTTCTTCCATATCATTTTATAGATTTCATCATAGGACAATTTTGGATGATGTTCATCCTTTTTTTGCCAATCCTTTTTTAAAAGCTCCAGTTCATCCATCATATGATCAAGGATTAAGTATGGTTCTTAATTTATTTTTAATCCGGTTCATCTTCACTCTTGCATTAACTTCAGTGATACCCAGGGTTTCAGATATTTCAGCATAATCTTTATCCTCCAAATACAGAAAGACCAGTGCTTTTTCAATATCTCCAAGCTGCTTAACGGCCTTGTACATTAGTTTTAATTGTTGCTCTTCCGTTTCATCATATTCATCAGCTTTTATTTTAAAAATTACCGATTCATAATCTTGGGTCGGAATACTTTTTTTTGCTTTTCTATAGACAGTTATTGCCGTATTCAATGCCACCCTGTACATCCATGTACTAAATTTTGATTCTCCCCTAAATTTTGGATATGCCTTCCATAATTGTATGGTGATTTCCTGAAACAGATCGTTGTGGGCATCCCTATTATTGGTATACAAGCTGCAAACCTTGTGAACAATATTTTGATTGCTCTCCAGTTCCGTTACAAAACGATGTTCCAGTTCTTTGTTCACTCTTAGGGTTGGTAGTTACTATACGATTAGTATAATTGTCTCTTGTTTTGTTACAATTATTGGATAAAAAAAACCGACAAACACTATTTATCGGTTTTTTATTGAACAGATTATTGTACTACTTTCTATAATCGAGTGCAGGAGACCTATCTCCCAATAGCGGAATATACATAAAGTCAGCCCCACGACGTTCGATCAATTCTTCTTTTGCTTTCTTGATAAGATCTTCGTTTTTAAACAAATCGATTGCGGTTAAAGTCAACGTTTTTGCCGCTACCATCATCCCCTTTTTACCGATGCTGGTTCCTCCTGCAGCCACCGCTTGCCAACTATGGGCAGGTGTTCCTGGAACCCAGGTAGCGGTTCCCATACCTGCAGTAGGTACGGTAAAACTAACATCGCCAACATCTGTAGACCCATAGGCCTTGGCCTCTGTTTTATAGGGTTGGATGTTCATTGCAGTATTCAAATTCGCATTTTCATATCCCAGGCTTACCGCAATCTTATCTGCAAACTCTTTTTCTTCAGGGGTATAGGTGATGCCTCCTATCTTGGTTAGGTTGGTGTGCATTAATTTTTGTAAGGTAAGATTGGGCAGTAATTCATGAGTGCCACCAATCATTTCATACTCCATGGATGTTCCTGTTCCCATGGCAGCACCTTCCGCAGCTTTTACAATTCTGTCAAAAATATCAATAACCACATCACGACTATTGTGACGTGCATAATAATATACCTCTGCAAAATCCGGAACTACGTTGGGAGCTTTTCCACCACTGGTAATTACATAATGGATACGTGCCTGTTCCGGGATATGTTCACGCATCATATTCACCATCATATTCATTCCTTCAACACCATCCAAGGCAGATCTGCCTTTCTCCGGAGAACCTGCAGCATGTGCAGAAATTCCGTTAAATCTGAATTTGGCGGATTTGTTGGCCAAAGCAGCTCCGGCACTGGCGGCGTTTTGTGCCCCTGGATGCCAATGCAATGCAATATCCACATCATTGAAAAGCCCATCGCGTACCATATATACTTTTCCAGACCCTCCTTCTTCCGCAGGACAGCCGTAAAATCGGATAGTGCCCTTAATCTTATTGGTTTCAATCCATTCTTTTACCGCAATGGCCGCAGCGGTGGATGCAGTGCCAAATAAATGGTGTCCACAAGCATGTCCAGCTTCTTTATGGGCAGAGATTTTTTCGGGTGCTGCCTGTTGTGATAGGCCTGGTAGAGCATCATATTCACCCAAAATGGCAATTATGGGTGCACCACTTCCATACTCCGCAATAAAAGCTGTTGGAATCCCTGCAATCCCCTTTTCAATTTTAAAGCCTTCATCACTGAGTGTTTTTTGTAATAATGCGGAGCTTTTTTCTTCCAAATATCCCATTTCCGCAAACTCCCATATATTTTGGGCAATTGCCCCATAGGCCTCACTTTTTTGGTCCAAATCTTTAAGCACCTGATCCGTGCTTTTTTGAGCAGTAAGGGAAAGGGTAAAAAGAACAAAAAATAAAGGAAGAATTAACACGTTTTTCATAATCTAATAGTTTTTAACTGTAATGCCTAAATATAGTAAAAACAGTACATTCTACTGTGTAAACTGTCGATGAATGTTTAAATTTGATCCATAAATAATGTTATGAACATACCTCAGTCCAATTTTCATAGAATAGTTATCATTGGTGGTGGTTTTGCGGGTTTATCACTAGCCAAGGAACTTAGTAAAAAGGAAGCGCAGGTGGTGCTATTGGACAAACACAATTACCATACTTTTCAGCCCCTGTTATACCAGGTTTCCACTGGTGGTCTTGAACCAGATTCAATAGCCTATCCTATTCGAAAAATATTAAAGGATTTCCCAAATTTCTATTTTAGGTTAGCCGATGTAAAACAGATTGTGGAAAAAAATAAAACCATTATCACAGATATTGGAGATCTGCATTATGATTGTTTGGTAATGGCCACAGGTTCCAAGACCAATTACTTTGGGAACAAAGAAATTGAAAAGAACAGTATGGCCATGAAGACCATACCTCAATCCCTCAACCTTAGGAGTCTGATTCTTCAAAATTTTGAGCAAGCGCTTTTGACGGATGATCTGCATAAAAGAGACGCCCTAATGAATTTTGTAATAGTAGGTGGTGGTCCTACCGGGGTTGAACTCGCAGGGGCATTAGCAGAGATCAAAAAGGGAATCTTACCCAAGGACTATCCCGATCTGGATACCCGAAGGGTACAAATAAATTTGGTTGAGGGTGGTGATCGTATCTTGGACAAAATGAGTGCAAATGCTTCCAAAAAGGCAGAGGATTTTTTGGAACAGCTGGGTGTGCAGGTTTGGAAGGACACCAGGGTGACCGGTTACGATGGGGAAGTTGTTACTACGGAAACTGATCTAAAATTTGAAACCGCCGCCCTAGTTTGGGCCGCTGGGGTAAAAGGGGCCAATATTAAAGGGCTGAATGCGAAGGACCTTATGGTTACGGGAAATAGACTTAGGGTCAACGAATTTCACCAAGTAATTGGGCATGACAAAATTTATGCTATCGGGGATATAGCCTGTATGCAGAGCGCAGAAAACCCTAATGGGCATCCCATGGTGGCACAGGTTGCCATACAGCAGGGAAGAAACCTTGGGGAAAATTTGGTGCGCATGTTGGACGACAAGATCGTTAAACCCTTTAAATATAAAGACAAGGGCAGTATGGCCACTGTGGGAAGGAACAAGGCCGTGGTAGATCTGCCCAACATTAGATTCCAGGGAGTCTTTGCCTGGTTTGTCTGGATGTTTATACACCTCTTTTTTCTAATTGGCTTTAGAAACCGTGTTATTGTATTTGTGAACTGGGTATATAACTATATCCGTTTTGATCGTGAAGCCCGTTTAATTATAAGGCCTTATAAAAAAGATTACAAAAAGTTTAAGCCTTAGCACAATTTATAGACCAATGCTTGGAAAGGGTTTAATTTTTGGATTGAAAAATAGTTTATTTTCTTGGATGATATTTGTTCATTACCTCGGCCAAATGTGATCTATCTACATGCATATAAACTTCGGTGGTTGTAATACTTTCATGTCCCAGCATTTGCTGAATGGCTCTTAAATCGGCCCCATTTTTCAATAAATGGGTAGCGAATGAATGTCGAAATGTGTGGGGGCTTATATTTTTGTTCAAGTCGATTTTTACAGCCAATTGTTTAATGATAGTGAACACCATCGCTCGGGTGAGTTGCTTACCTCTACGGTTCAGAAAAACAATATCCTCAAATCCTTTTTGAATGTTTTGATGGTTTCGTATTTCATTTTTATAAATGTCAATATATTTTTTATTGACATTACTTATGGGTACAAAACGCTGTTTGTCTCCCTTTCCGGTAACCTTAATAAAATCTTCCTCAAAATAAAGATCGGATAGTTGTAGGTTGATCAGTTCGGATACACGCAGGCCACATCCATATAGGGTTTCCAACATTGCCCTGTTCCTTTCACCCTCGGCTTTTGAGAGGTCAATG
>CAXMOE010000034.1:19476-19988 GCA_964194835.1 uncultured Flavobacteriaceae bacterium
GGAATTGATTTCCTCTTCAGATAATGTATCGGGTAATTTGCGGCCTATTTTAGGAGATTCTATCAAATCCATAGGGTTGTCTTCCCGATAGTCCTCAAACATTAAATAGTTAAAAAAACTTTTTAATCCAGATATAATCCGAGCCTGAGATCGTGGATTTATAGATTTTGCCACCTCATAAATAAACTGTTGTACAATCTCCTTGTTTATGTTAAGCGGAGTTTCCGGTAAACCATGTACATCCAGGAACAATATAAGTTTTTTAACATCCAAGACATAGTTCTGTATAGAGTTTTTGGATAACCCCCTTTCTATTTTTAGGTAATGTTCGTAGTCTTGAAGTGCCTGTTTCCAATTCATTGTTTAAAGATACTATAATGGAATGTTACTATTATCGACCTCTTTCATACAGCATGATTTACGCGATACTATTCGCTAAAAAAAGAATAGGGCTTTGGTTTACAGAGTTCTAATTTGGTTATTCGTTTTTTTATGCGACTGTATTTATGATA
>CAXMOE010000035.1:0-19538 GCA_964194835.1 uncultured Flavobacteriaceae bacterium
TTGTAGGCAAAAAATTCTCTTGTCCACCTTCATCATACTGAATTTTACCTCCAAGATTGGAAAGATTGAAACCTGCTCTCCAACGCCCATCAAAATTATTATAGGCTATTTCATCGGAACGGTAATAACCGGCTACATCCACAGCAAATGAACTTGCGGCTTGTGAATCCACATTATCAACAACCGGCAATTTAAGGTTAGACCTAATATATCTACCGGCAACCGCCATTGAAAACGTATTACTTAACTTAAGGGAATAGGAACCATCAATAGCCAATTCGTTTGGCTTTGCTAAAGTTCCAGGATCGTTTGCAAATTGTCTTAATTCTATTTCACCCAGGGTAAAATAACGCAGACTGAAAGCAAAAGCACTTCTTTCGTCGATCTTATTATAAAAATTGGCATTTAAAAGAGCTATATCCGTTATGATACTCTCCAAATATGGGGTATAACTTAACCCTATACCCATTTTTCGTTCAGCGAAGGCAAATTTTGCTGGGTTCCATTGTTGGGAAAAAGCATCTGTTGAGGTGGCTACACCCATATCACCCATACCTGCAGCCCTTGCATCAGCTGCTATGGTCAAAAATGGTACTGCTGTAGTAATTACCCGATCCTCTTGTCCTGATACTTTACATACCAAAATCAGCAAGGCCACTATCAATAATTTTTTCATTTCTTAAAGTAACATTTAGTTGGTTCCAAAAATCCTAAAATATAGTCTAATTCTAAAATAAATTAGTTGTAATACATATAGTTGTACTACATAACGTCTGTTTTGCAAATATCTTGTATTAAACGTATAATATTTTTCCTAATAAAAAACCAGTCCCAAATGCATGCATATAATATGAATAAACCCGGAATCCTCCAAACTCATTTTTTTCCAATTTACATAAAAGAAACCCCCTTTACCATACTATAATGGATTTTATGCCGTTATGAAATTATTATTGTGCCCATTGGGTCTACAACTTGACGATGTTACCAAAATATTTTAGAGAACGTAAAATATTATGTACATATCGTCGTTTTATAAGCCAAAAGTGACACAAAAACTAATAAAATAAGAATGCAATACTACCTTATAGAGTAGTTTACATTTCGAACTCAAGTCGTAATTATGAAAAAACAATTTATCAAAGTTGTACTCTCTTGTCTAGTGGTTACAGGAAGTTTTACCAGTTGTAAAAAATCATCCTCGTCCTCTTCTAAAAATGTTTCAAGGGCCACAGGTTGGAAAATCAATGCCAAAGAGGGTGGCTTTCAATTTAATTCAGACTTTAAGGAGCAGGAAACCGCTCCAGGTTTGGTTTTTGTTGAAGGGGGTACATTTACTAAAGGTAAAGTACAGGATGATGTAATGCACGATTGGAACAATACTCCAACTGCACAACATGTACAGTCTTTCTACATGGATGAAACAGAGGTAACCAATGTAATGTACTTGGAATATTTGGATTATTTAAAAGCTGTTTATCCTCCCGAAAATCCAAAATATACAAACATATATAAAGGGGCCCTGCCCGATACATTGGTTTGGAGAAACCGATTGGGATATAATGAAACGATGACCAATAACTACTTGCGTCATCCTGCCTATGCAGAATATCCTGTTGTAGGTGTAAATTGGATACAAGCAACCCAGTTCGCTAAATGGCGTACAGACCGTGTGAATGAGCATATGTTGGAAAGGGAAGGATACCTTGCTCAAGATGCAAAGTACAAATCCATGAACGGTGAAGTAGAAGGCACATTTAGCACAGAAGCTTATTTGAACAGACCAGAATCTGTATATAACGGGCAAATTGATTCCTTACAGGGCAAAATGAAAAAAGATTCCATTTCGGCATTTGCCAAAAGAAGCAGTGGGATTATTTTACCCGAATATAGATTACCAACAGAAACTGAATGGGAATATGCTGCGGCGGCCCAGGTTGGTTCAAGGGAATATAATAATTACAGAGGTAGGAAAAAATATCCTTGGGAAGGCGATTATACCCGAAATGGACAACGTGTTGGACGGGGTGATCAATTGGCCAATTTTAAACAAGCCAAAGGCGACTACGGTGGAATTGCCGGATGGTCCGATGATGGCGCCGATATTACAGCGGAAGTTAAATCCTATAAGCCAAATGATCTTGGACTTTATGAAATGGCCGGTAACGTGGCAGAATGGGTAGCTGATGTATACCGACCTATAGTGGATGATGAAGTAAGTGACTTTAATTACTACCGAGGAAACGTATATATGAAATCTGCCATAGGAGAAGATGGAAAAGTAAAGATCCTAAGGGATTCGATAGCTTACGATACCTTACCAAACGGTAAAATAATAGCGGTAAATTTACCGGGAGAAATTAAAATGGTAGCTGTTGATGAAGAAGAAACTTATCTAAGAACAAATTTCTCTTCAAGTGATAATAGAGGTTATAGAGATGGAGAAGCCGGTTCTTCTAGATTTTATGATAAGTTCAGTGATGAAGATGATGCCGACCAACGGAAAATGTACAATTCACCTAAACATAACACGGAACGTGATTCCGTTGGAAATGTAATTCGTCAATATGACAAGTCCAGCAACAGAACCACACTGATCAATGACGAAGTTAGGGTCTTTAAAGGAGGGTCATGGAGAGATAGGGCGTATTGGTTAGATCCAGCACAACGTAGATACTTGCCACAATATATGGCAACGGATTATATTGGATTTAGATGTGCCATGTCTAGGGTAGGTTCCAAGTCAAAAACAAAGAACAAAACTGTACGAGGCAAAAAAGTAAAATAGTTTTCAAAAAAAAATACAGCATAAAAGCCCTTTCTTAAAAGGGCTTTTTTTATATCTTAGTTTTATGACAACCAATGAACTTCACCAACTCTTTTTAAAGTTCCCAAATGTTTGTACCGATACCCGAAAAATAGTTGCCGATTGTATTTTTTTTGCGCTTAAGGGCAATAATTTCAATGGGAACAAATACGCTTTGGAAGCCTTGGGAAAAGGAGCTGCCTATGCAGTTGTGGACGAAGTGGAATATGCCTCATCGGACAAGGTTATTATGGTGGACAATGTCTTGGAAGCCCTACAAAAACTTGCTAATCATCATAGAAATTATTGCAAAGCAAAAATAATAGGCCTAACAGGCAGCAATGGTAAGACTACTACCAAGGAACTCATAAATGCAGTGCTATCCAAAAAGTATGCAACAGTTGCCACAATGGATAATTTAAACAATCATATCGGGGTTCCCCTAACCTTGCTTTCCATTAAAAAAGACACGGAAATGGTCATTGTTGAGATGGGCGCCAATCACCGACAAGAAATCGCATTCCTCTGTAGTTTGGCGGAACCTGACTATGGCTATATCACCAATTTTGGTAAAGCCCATTTGGAAGGTTTTGGTAGTATTGAAGGGGTCGTTGAAGGAAAGAGCGAACTTTATGAGTATCTCATTACTAATGACAAAGCAATTTTTTTAAATGCAGATGATCCCATACAGGAAAAAAAGTTAGGCACTCATATTAAAAAGTTTGGCTTTAGTAAAGACGGGCCTTCCTATTACAATATTAAGTTACTAAATGCCGATCCCTTTGTTAAAATTGATGTTGATGAACAGATCATTAATTCCCAGCTTATTGGGGATTATAATTTCACCAATTGTTGTGCTGCCATTATAATAGGAAAATATTTTAATGTCCCCTTAGAGGACATTAAAGCTGCCATTGAAAATTATTCCCCACAGAACAATCGTTCGCAACTACTAAAGAAGAACGGGCACAATATTATACTGGATGCCTATAATGCCAATCCAACGAGTATGAAAGCCGCACTGGAAAATTTTAGAAGAATGGAGGGCGAACATAAAATTATTTTTTTGGGAGATATGTTCGAACTGGGCAGTGCTGCTTTAGAAGAACACCAGCGCATAGCTGATTTGGTTTTGGAAATGAATTTCGATGGAGCATTTTTAATTGGGGAGAATTTTAATAAAACCAATAGCTCTTTGCAAAAATTTGAGTCTTTTGACACGCTTGCGACATACCTAAAATCAACTACCCTGAAAAACAGCTCCATCCTTATCAAAGGATCCAGGGGGATGGCTTTGGAGCGAATATTGGACATCCTTTGATCTTCCAATTAATAACAAGATGCTAACTATTGTATAAAACAAACCTGCTCAGTTATCCAAACGGGAGGGAGTTGCCAATCAATAACATCCTGGTATGAATTACTCGCATTGTAATTTCATACAAAAGGACACAAAATTACTTCGCTTTTAGGAATAAAAATACCCGTCAGGATTCTGACGGGTATTAGTGATGTGAGATATACTGGATTCGAACCGGTGACCTCTGCCCTGTCAAGGCAGCGCTCTAAACCAACTGAGCTAATATCTCGTTAAGCACAATGTTAATTCAGTCGCAAAAATAGGAAAACCCATAGTTACAGACAATATCAATTGAAATTAAAAAAGCACCATGTGTACATTTAATCCCTAATCTAGTTATTGGTTATTTGTATTTAGCTACTCGCTCATCATTGATAACACCGTTCCAATTTAGACCGAAAGCAAAGTCATAACTATTGCCTTCAGTATCTACATAAGGATTCATGTCCCGCGGTATATCTTCAAACTGTTCTTCTACAGTTTTCATATTTTCTGGCATTTGAAAGGGCAACAAACCAGAGGGTTCAGAACTACCAGTAATAATATCCATAATTGCCTGGTCCTGGACTCCCATATGTATAAGAATTGTGGTTGAACTATCCTCAATTTCTGAAAAAACCATTGGTTTAGCGACATGCACTATAACTATAACAGGTTTTGTTCCCATTTTGGATTTGGTCTCGTTCACCATGCTCATGTCACTTGAGTTAGCGGCAGTAACCGATTTACCCTTATAGGTGCGATTGGTAAAATCCTCTAATGGACTGCCTCCTGCAATACTAGTGTCACGGGCGTGTTCTGCCGTATATTCTCCATATTGAAGACTTATTGGAACATATCCGTTGCCTCCGGTAAATAAATCTCCTTTATTATATCCAACACCTCCATTGGGGCTTTTAATTCCCACCAAAGCAAAGTCTGCTTCTTTTGGATTGTTTACCACCTGAAAATATTTTTTGACAACTTCCATATTAAAAGGGGATTCCCGTTTTTCTGGGGTTTCCCTGCCAAACCAATCCCTGCCAGAAGCAGTATACCGTTGAGGAACGTATACTTTTTGTTGTTTTTTTAGAGGAAGTGCTTTTTGCATGTTTTTTAACATTACAATAGAACGAATTTGTGCATCATAGCCAGCTTTCATATATTCTTTATTACCAACTATTCTCTCTGTTTCCGCAACATCCAAATATGGGTTTTCAAAGAGGCCAACCCTAAAAATGTTTCGCAATAAACGAACAGCGGATTGTTCAAATCGTTTACGCATATACTCTTCCCCATGTTCATTTATTCCCATTTTATAGGCTTCTATCACGGGACCCATTTCGTTATTTCCTCCAAATTGATCAACCCCAGCTTCTAATGCTTTATAATGGCGTTCGGCTTCGGTCATTGTTTCTACTCCCCAACTTTTTCCCTGGAAACGGTCTACTGCTACGACATCCTTTGTTATCAACCAATCTGTGCAAACTACACCTTCATATCCATATTTACCTCGCAGCAAATCAGTTATTAGGTATTTGCTATACCCATTGCCCACATTTTCGCCATTTTTAGTGTCTTGGTTATAGGAAATGGTATAGTAGGGCATTACTGCAGAGGCCATCGAGGTAGTTCCATTTAATTTAAATGCACCTTCCAAGAAAGGCTGTAAATGATCCTTTAAATTTTTCCCTGGATAAACAGCATAGGATCCATATCCAAAGTGGGCGTCCCTACCTCCTTCTTCCGGACCACCACCAGGCCAATGTTTTACCATTGCATTTACACTTTGATATCCCCAATCTCCAATTTCATTCTTATCGGTTGTTGTTTGAAAGCCGTCTATATAGGCCCTGGCCAAATCCGTAGCCAGATCAGGGTCTTCGCCCATGGTACCATCAAATCTGCTCCAACGAGGTTCTGTTCCCAAATCTATTTGTGGTGAAAGTGCTGTTGTAATTCCCAATGCACGGTATTCAATCGAAGCAATTTCACCAAATTGATTCATCAAAGTGGGGTCAAAAGATGCCGCTATCCCCAAAGTTGCTGGCCACATGGAGATTTCGCCTCCGGCACCGGCATTAAACTCTGCATAGGTATCACTCCCATGACGGGGGTCAGAACTTGTATTTACAGGAATCCCAAATCCCAATTTCTCCGCCAACGCCTGAGCATTATTGTTCCAATGAGCTGCTACAGCCGGCTTCTCCACTGAGGTTATCAATACATGCCTAAGGTTGTCGTTGGTTAAGAAGTTTATTTGGGCATCCGACAAATCACTTGGTTCAGCACCACTTTCTGAAAAAGGTTTCCCATTGTAGGTTACAGGACCAAAAAATCTATTGCTACGCCCAGGAACAGATTGGTGGGCACTGTACAACATTAATCCTGAAATTTGTTCCAACGACATCTTACTTGCCAAATCTTTAGCTCGTTCATCAACCGATAAACGCCAATCCTCATAGGCATCCAACTCACCATTCTTGTTTAAATCTTTGAAAGCAAAACGGTTGACGGTCAGTATGCTAACTCCAGAACTTTGATGATATCCCAAAACTTTTCCGCCTTTATTAATGACATGGGTGTAATCCCCTTTATTCTCTGAAGAATGTTTTGGACCACATCCAGTTAGAAACAATCCAATAGCACCCATGGATAGGACCAAATTTTTAAAATTTTTCATGTGTTATATTTTTAAATGGACAGGAAATAATGAAGAACTACATCTTAAAATTTCTATCGACGAAACTACACAAAAAAGCATGTAGTTGCATATGCAACTATCGTTAAAAATTTCCCAAAATCGCATATTATTTTCAAATTTGGCATTATAATAAGACACCCTAATGAATTGCTGCTTTTTCCATTGCTGGTGAAAGTTGTGCGTTTTTTTCTTGGTACATTTCCATATCCTTAAAGATGGTATCCAACAATTTAATGGCTTGGAGAATATAAGGCCCTTTGTTGAGCATAACGCAATCTGCTCGTTGTGCCATCGCTGCATCAGTCATTTCAGCACGCGAAGGAATTCCTTCCTTTGAGAGGTTTTCCAAAACCTGTGTTGCCCAAATGTCTGGCATATTTGCTGCTCTACACAGTGAAAGTATTTCCTCTTGAACCCTGCCAATATTATCCCATCCGCATTCTATCGCCAGATCACCCCTCGCAATCATAACGCCCACTGAGTGGGTCCTCATGGCCTCCAGAAGAATTTCGGTCAAATGGTTAAAACCGCTTTGTGTTTCAATCTTAAGAATAATTCCGAGTCCTTTCGGAGCATCTAATATTTCCAACTCAGTAATGAGGTCCCTTACATCCTGTCTACTGTTTACAAAGGATAGATTTACCGTATCGGCATTTTGTGCCACAAATACCAAATCCTGTTTATCTTTGGTTGTTAAACCACTTATATCCAATTGGCTATTTGGAAAATTAATTCCTTTGTCGGTTTTTAGTTTACTTCCTCTGTCCCTAGCGTTAACAATTTCCACAATCATTTCGTCTTGATCAACCTGGCGAATTACACCTTCAATCTTACCATCATCAAAAAAGATAGGTTCCCCTTCCTTAACTTTATCAAAAATTTCTCCAAGCGTACAGGAAATATGTGCATGGCTTATTAATTTGTTATCCGCATTAACCTCTGCGGGCTCCCCGGATACTGCTTCCCGATGTAATCGCAAAAAATCTCCGATGTACAACGTAATGAATTGTTCCGCCCTTGGGAATTCTCCAACAATAATCGGAGTAGAAGAGTAATCTGAATTGGTATATAATTCCATGCCGGTTTCCAAATAAGAGGTCTTACTACATAGAGCACTACAGGCATTTTCTGTTATTCCAGTAATTCTAAATTCCCTTTTCTTATTTCTGGCATCTCTAAAAAACAACCGGTTTGCTCCCTTTAGTTTATCCAAGAAAATTAAGTCGATTGGGAGGTGCAACAGATTGAGGTTGTTGTGTGGGTCTGGGCCTATCCAGACCTCACAATCTTTAATCACCTTTCCTTGCACGTCTTTTGTAGGGCGGAATTTTTTGACCTTTAGACCAGGGGTCAAAGCTCCCGTCCGTACTTTGGGGCCTCCCAAATCCATCACAATCTTACATTTGCGTTTCAATTTTTTAGAAGCTGCCCTTACATGTCCAATCATTAGACTCCATTCTTTTTCACTGTCATGTGCACAATTTATACGCGCACAATTCATTCCATTGGCAATCATTTCATGTGCCAATTGATAGTTATAGGCAACTTCAGAAGGCAGTGTAACCATTATCCGGGTGCGTCTCCCTTTTGAACGGTACCCCAACAGGGATTTGGCGTTGGATTTACCCAACCGATTGCTTCTTTTGAAAGTCAATCCAGCCTTGTCCATTTTAATCCGTTCATTGCTTAAAAACCCTTCCAGAATGGCCTTATTGGATAACAAACTTGCCATAACATGGCCTTCCAATTTAGCCAGTCGTGATAGTCCCATATTTCCAAGCTTTTTTTGAATGGCCCTAATATCTTCTTTGCGCAGCGCCCGATAATGAATTAGATTACGAGCACTTTTGATAAAATTGGGATGCACCTTGGTGAGTTCTGTGGAATATTGGGCCTCAGCATGCTCCAAACGTTCTATTATTGCAGAAATTTCGTCTATTAGCCACTGAATTTTTGCCTGTTTTTTGCCAATTTCTTCCATAGCGCATTAGTTTAATAGTCTAAGGGACTATAAATTTAAGGGTTATTTGACACAGTTTTGAAGATGTTACAACTATATTTCTAACTGTCTTCGTTATTTTAATGCCAAAAATTTACAGGTTAAATACTAATTAGTTAAGATACGAATTAACCAGAAATATAAATTAGGGTTTTTGGTTTTTTGATTATACAGAACCAATGATAAAGATATGGATAGAACTATTGATCATTAACCATGAAGATGGGCCTTATTGGATTGCATTTTCCTTGTGAAACCGCTACTGCAAATGAAAAGTCCACATCTGCTAACGCAGCCGTATTTTTTTATTGCCTCAACTTCACCAAAAGCCAACTTTGGCTCATTTTCGGAAATAAAAAAATCCGCATTGTTTAATGCGGATTTTCTGTTTGATGTGGGCCCTGAAGGATTCGAACCTTCGACCCCCTGCTTGTAAGGCAGGTGCTCTGAACCAACTGAGCTAAGAGCCCTTAACGGGTAAAAATTTCAATACATTGCTTCGTTTCCCACAAAGCGCGTGCAAATATAGGATAGTTTTTAGTTAACCCAAAAGAAATAATCAGAAAATATTAAATGACCTCCGCAACAGTAAACGTACTACCACCAACATATATAATATCGTCTTCCGAGGCATGTTTTAACGCCTCTTTAAGTGCCTTGTTCACAGAAGCATGGATTTCGCCTTGCAATCCAAATTTTGCCGCTTCCTCACTTAGGATTTTAGTATCCAATCCACGAGGTATTTTTGGACAGCAAAAGTAATATCTGGCGTGTTTGGGAAATAGAGGAAGTATCCCTTCCATATTTTTACCCTTGAGCGTCCCAAGTACAATATGAAGAACTTTAAACTGTTGTTGTTGAATTTGCTCCATAACTAAAGTTAGGCCCTCACTATTGTGGGCGGTATCACAAACCACAGTAGGTTTCTGTTGCAACACCTGCCACCTACCCATAAGTCCGGTATTTTCAACAATCCGTTGAAGCCCCAGTTCAATATGTTTTTCTTCCACATTAAAGGCCTTAAGTTCCCTCAAGGCCGCAACGACCCCTTTTACATTTTTAGTCTGATAATTTCCCAAAAGGGAAGTCTTATAATCTAAACTTAATTCCTCACTTGCAAATACTATTTTGGCATGGTGTTCTAGGGCAATGATCCTATAAATTTCTGCCACCTCCTCTTGATACTCACTGATTACCACTGGAATATCCTTTTTGATGATACCTGCTTTTTCAGAAGTAATTTTAGGCAAGGTGTCGCCCAATAATTCCATATGGTCAAATCCAATATTGGTAATCAATGAAACTTCTGGCCGGATAATGTTCGTAGAATCCAATCTTCCTCCCAGCCCCACTTCAATAATTGCTATATCCACCTTTTCTTTTGCAAAATAGTAAAATGCCATCCCGACGGTCATTTCAAAAAAAGATAATTGGTTCGCTTCAAAAAAAGGTCTGTTCCGTTCAACAAAATCAATGACAAAATTTTTGCCAACGGGAGTACCATTGATTCTAATGCGTTCTCTAAAATCCTTTAAATGTGGTGAGGTATATAGCCCGACTTTGTATCCGGCTTCGTGTAATATGGATGCCAACATATGGCTACTGGAACCTTTTCCATTGGTTCCGCCAACATGTATACTCTTAAATTTTTTATCAGGATGATCCAGGTGAGCAGCAAATAATCGGATACTGTCCAATTTGCCGCTAAACGCAGATACGCCCTGTTCTTGATATATGGGAAGTTGTACAAAAAGCCAGTCAAGAGTTTCTTTATAGGTCATGGAATTACTCCCCCAATTTAAAATTTACCACCACAAATCCCACCTGTTGGCCTGGAGCCTTCGAATCCAAATTCCATTGGTGTAAAAAAGCGGTCTTTCTTGCGGGATCCAATAAACAGGGATGGTTGTTGGTCGTGCCTCGCACACCTGGCGTGGCGTTTACCACTTTCCCATTTCTATCCACCACAATTTTTACAACTACCCTGCCTTCTTCATTACATTCTTGTTTAACCTTTCCTTTGTTTACCAAGGATCTACCGCTTAGTCCGTAGCCTCCTGTACCACTTCCTGCTCCAGGACTTCCGTAATAACTGGTTGCATAGGGATCACCGTCTGATTGTCCTTTGTCCCCTGCTAAATTGTCGTCCCCTTCACTTCCGGTTGCTTTTCCGTCGTTCTTTGGTCCGTTGATGATGCTGGAGAGTGCATCCGTAGTAGATTTGGATGGCTTAGGTTGCTCAACTGGCTTTTTAACTTCCTCCTTGGGCTTGACCTCCGGCTTGGGTGTTTCCTTTACTTCTTTCTTTTTAGGTGGAATAACGGGAGCGTCGACCTCATCACTGGTCAAGACCTTCTCAATTTTTTCTTGTGGAGTCTCCTCTACAGCCTCCTCTACTTTTTGTTTGGGTTGCTCTTTTTGCTTGGGTACAGTTTTAACTATCTCTTTGGGCTGATCATTACCGGAGCCATATTCGAAGGTTCCAAAATTTACAGAAATCCCATTTTCAATAGGGGGATCCATATAGGTAAGGCCTATATAAAAAAGTATAAGCAACAGTGCACTTAGCAATAGTGTGGTAAGTGTAAAGGATTTTTTCTTGTGTCTCGTATCTAGCAATGACATTAATTAGGTCGCACCGCCAAAATAACCTTGTAATTATTTCTGTTGGCAATATCCATAACGTTTACTGCCTCTTTAATGGCAACGCTTTCTTCTGCCCTAAGAATAATCGTAGGTTTCTCTATTCCTTGTAGTGCCTTTTTTAGTTCAATTTCTATGTATTCTCCGTTGATCATTTCATTATTCACAAAATATTCCGAATTCTTATTGATGGTCACCGATACGTTTTGTGTATTGGTCGACTTTCCTTTTGCCTTAGGCAATAATAAATCCAGTGCGTTTGGTGAGTTGGATGTTAACATAAAGAAGACCAGTAACAAGAAAACTATGTCCGTCATTGAGGACATACTAAAATCTGGACTTACCTTGTTTCTTCCCTTTAATTTCATAGTTCCAGTCTATAGTGGTTCGTTCAGCAAGTCCAAGAATTCCACTGCGTTGGCCTCCATTTTGTGCACCACCTTATCGGTTCTGTTTACCAAATGGTTGTACCCGATATAGGCTATGATACCTACAATTAAACCCGCGACCGTAGTGGTCATGGCCGTATAAATTCCAGATGCTAAGGAGCCCATTTCCGCTTGCCCACCACTCGAAGCCATTTGGTGGAATGCAAGTATCATTCCAATTACGGTTCCCAAAAAGCCAATCATAGGTGCAGCTCCGGCAACGGTTGCCAATACACTTACATTTTTCTCCAATTTATACACTTCCAATGTGCCGGCATTCTCTATGGCCGTGTTAATGTCGTCCAAGGGTTTTCCAATTCTGGATACACCTTTGGCTGTTAACCGTGCCACGGGCGAGTCGGTCTGTGCACATAATAATTTGGCAGCCTCCAATTTACCGTTGGTCACGTGGTCCCGAATTTGGTTCATGAAATTTTTGTCGATCTGTGATGCCGCTTTAATGGCAAAGATGCGCTCGAAGTAGATATACATTGCCACAAACAACAATACAAATAATACCGAAATTATAATAATACTCCCAGTGCCTCCACTAACAATTAAATCTATTACCGAAAGTGTCTTTTCTTCCGAAAGAACTTCCCCTGCTTTTGCCTCATTTACAAGGTCTTGAATCAATAACATATAATTATCCTATTTTAATTGCCTTAATAACGGTATTTTATCGATTAAATTATACATGTATCACAAAATCTCTCATTATAACAAAAGCTACCGCACCTGCAAGAAATCCTGCCAGTGCCAACCATGCTATTTTCTTAAAGTACCAGAAGAAATCAATTTTTTCCATCCCCATGGCAACAACCCCTGCGGCAGATCCAATAATAAGCATACTACCGCCAGTTCCTGCTGAATAGGCAATGAAATGCCAAAGGGGGTTATCCATAGGTTCTGAGAACATTCCCATACTTGCTGCCACCAAAGGGACGTTGTCTATAATCGCAGATCCTACCCCAAATAACATTACTACGATATCCAAATTTGGAATAGCCTCGTTTAGACTACCTGCATAGTGAAAAAGCATACCCAGCGATTCCAACGCCGCAACGGCCAATAATATTCCAAGGAAGAATAAAATACTTGGCAATTCTATTTTGGATAAAGAAGCATGGACAGGACTATGGTGCGATGCCTCATCACTTTCTTGTAAACCATCCAAACTGGTAATACTGAATTTTGTACTACTATAAATTTCTGCAAAAGCAGCGACCAAGGCCAATGATAACATCATACCAACATAAGGTGGCAAATGGGTAATTGTCTTAAAGAAAGGAACAAAAACAATGGCCCCCAATCCTAAATACAACATGGTTGATCCAAACTTGGATTTCGCTTCCTCCTTCACAAATTCACCTTCAATATTTCCGCTGAAAACTTTCATTCTGCCAGCAATCAAAGTAGGCACTACCATACAAACTATGGATGGTACAAGCACATGTATTATCAATTGTGATGCGGAAACCTTATTTGCTATCCACAGCATGGTTGTGGTAACATCCCCAATTGGAGACCATGCCCCACCTGCGTTAGCGGCAATAATTATCATACCTGCAAACCACAATCTGGTATTCCTATCAGTAATTACTTTCTGTAAAATAGTGATTAATACGATTGTAGCTGTTAAATTATCTATGATTGCAGACAATATAAAGGCCAAAATGGAAAACAACCATAATAACTTACGCTTGCTCCTTGTTTGAATATACCCCTTAATGGTAGCAAAACCATCAAAATAATCTATAATTTCCACTATTGTCATAGCCCCCAATAAAAAGACCAATATTTCGGCGGTCTTTCCAAGATGGTGCAACAGTATTTCATCTATATGTGACGGCTCCAACTCCCTTAGCTCAGCATTAACCTCAAATACCGGCAAATGTACCAGTGCAATAATAGCCCACAAAATGGCCATCATGGCAAGGGCCGGAATCAGCTTGTCAATTTTCAGATTATGCTCAAGAGTTATCGCCAGATACCCAGCTAAAAATACAATGATAATAATGGTCTCCATAGTCAGTTGGTTTTATTTATATTAATTGTTTCAACGCAATTTCAAATCCGGTTTTACTTACATTTATTTTTGAGGCATTTTGCTTAAAGATATTCAAAATTGCCTTTCTAATGGTATTTGAGGTATCATTAAAAATCAAATCGTCATCCATACCCACCCTTCTTTCCATAAAATAGGCAAATACGCGGGCCATACCACAGTTGGAAATAAAGTCAGGAATAAGGCTAACACGTTCATCAGTATATTCCATAATTGGACCAAAGAAAATTTCTTTATCTGCAAATGGAACGTTTGCTCCACAGGTAATAACTTCCAAGCCCGAATCAATCATTTTGGCAATTTGTTCCTTGGTGATTAATCGTGAAGCGGCACAGGGAGCAAATATTTCAGTGGGCAAACTCCAAATGCGCTCATTTATTTCATCAAAAGGAATCATATGGTCGGCGTCCGCAATTAATGTATTCCCTTTTTTATTTAAGAAAAAGGTCTTTATTTCATCCGTGGTAAATCCTTCTTCATTTATCACGCCTCCTACTCTATCAATAATACCAACTACCTTGGCCCCCATTTGTGCCAAATAAAAGGCTGCTGCTGAACCAACATTTCCAAAGCCCTGTACCACTGCTCTTTTTCCCACTACGGTACCACCAAAAATATCATAATAGTGCCTAATGGCTTCAGCAACACCAAAGCCTGTTATCATATCCGCTACCGTATATTTCTTACTGATATCCGGTGAATATTCACTGTTTTCCAACACCTTGATCACACCAAGTCGCAACTGCCCTATTCGGTTAATCTTATCAGCTTCCGTTGGTCTAAAATGACCGTTGAAAACCCCTTCTTGAGGATGCCAGACCCCAGCGTCCTCTGTAATAGGGATAACTTCATGGATTTCGTCCACGTTTAGATCTCCACCAGTTCCATAATAACTTTTTAATAAGGGTGCCACGGCATGGTACCATCGCTCCAAAACACCTTTCTTTCTAGGGTCATGGGGATTAAAATTGATACCTGATTTAGCACCTCCTATGGCAGGGCCCGATACTGTGAATTTTACCTCCATGGTCTTTGCCAAGGACAAAACTTCATTCATGTCCAAACCTTCACGCATTCTGGTACCTCCTCCGGCCGCACCTCCTCGAAGTGAATTTATAACCGTCCACCCTTCCGCTTCTGTTTCCGGATCTTTCCAGTTAAAAACAATTTCGGGTGCTTTATTTTCATATACACTAAGTAATTCTTTCATTGTTGGTGATCTAATAAAATAATGTGACTCTTTTACTCATTTTTCTTCCCTTACAAACTGTTGTTTAAATCCCCAAATGGGGCTAATGCTGTCTCATAATTTTATGGTTAAATCAAATTGAATGGATACTTGCAAACAAATATAAAAATATTGAGTTGGTTTCAAAGTTTTTCTTCTGTTTCCCTAAAAATATTTTAAGGCAATATGTTTATATTTTAATCATAATATATTTTTAAATCAAAATCTCCAACATTACATATTTAATAACATACATGTATATTTGCAGTAGTTTATTAACAATAGCATACAATTATGGACTTTGCATTATCAGAAGAGCAATTAATGATCCAACAAGCTGCACGGGATTTTGCCCAAAATGAGCTACTTCCCGGGGTAGTGGAACGGGACGATGCACAAAGATTCCCCACCGAAGAAGTAAAAAAAATGGGAGAATTGGGTTTCTTGGGCATGATGGTAGATCCAAAATATGGCGGGAGCGGCTTGGATACATTGTCCTATGTAATTGCTATGGAGGAACTTTCCAAGGTAGATGCATCAGCATCCGTGGTTGTCTCTGTTAATAATTCCTTGGTGTGCTGGGGCCTGGAAACCTATGGTAATGAAGAACAAAAACAAAAATACCTTACAAGACTGGCATCTGGTGAGATCATCGGTGCTTTTTGTCTTTCGGAACCTGAGGCGGGCAGTGATGCATCTTCCCAAAAAACAACAGCACTGGACAAAGGAGATCATTATCTATTGAATGGAACAAAAAACTGGATCACCAATGGAAATTCTGCAGAGGTGTATTTGGTAATAGCACAAACCGATGTAGAAAAAGGGCATAAAGGAATTAACGCGCTCATTGTTGAAAAAGGTGCTCCCGGATTTGAAATAGGTCCAAAAGAGAATAAATTGGGAATTCGTGGTAGTGATACCCATTCCCTTCTTTTTAATGATGTTAAGATTCCAAAAGAAAATAGAATTGGGGAGGATGGTTTTGGATTTAAGTTTGCAATGAAAACCCTTGCAGGGGGCCGAATTGGAATTGCGTCCCAAGCACTAGGAATAGCAGCGGGGGCTTATGAACTTGCCAGGAAATACTCGAAAGAACGAAAAGCATTTGGAACCGAAATAAGTAATCATCAGGCCATTGCTTTTAAACTGGCCGACATGCATACTCAAATTGAAGCAGCGCGCCATTTAGTGTACAAAGCTGCTTGGGACAAAGATAATGGGAACAACTATGACCTTTCAGGTGCCATAGCAAAATTATTTGCTTCTCAGGTTGCCATGGATACTTCTGTTGAAGCCGTACAGATACATGGTGGCAACGGATTTGTCAAAGAGTATCACGTAGAACGGTTTATGCGCGATGCCAAGATTACCCAGATATATGAAGGCACTTCCGAAATTCAAAAGATTGTGATCTCCAGAAGCATTTTAAACAAATGATGTGCATATCTCGTAAACAATATTAGATGAACCCCTTGTAATTTAGAGGTAATTGCCAGTTCTATTGTAAATTCTGCTTGATTTATCATAAAAACCTGGGGTGTACAGGTAAAAATCATCCAATTAGAGTCACTACCCCCTTATTTATTCATAGACCGCCTATTGTAGGTGGCGATTTTATCATAATCATAAATTATGATGGACAAAAACCCATAATTGTATATTTTTTAACGTTTTATGTAAAACGTTGATTATTTTATCAACTCTATCTTAAATCAATGTATAAACTTCAAATAATATGATATTTTTGAAGAAATACCATAATTTATGAAGTTGAAAAAGCAAGGGTTATACCTACCGGAATTTGAGCATGATAACTGTGGCGCTGGATTTATTTGTAGTCTAAAAGGAAATAAATCCAATGACATTATACATAAGGCCTTGGAAATTCTGGACAAGTTGGAACATAGGGGAGCTGTTAGTTCCGATGGGAAAACAGGTGATGGTGCAGGAATTCTGATCGATATACCCCACAACTTTTTTACCGAAGAATGTAGCTTTGAGTTACCGGAACCAGGTGACTATGCAGTGAGCAATGTATTTTTACCACAAAAAGAAAATCAACGGAATTTTTGTGTTTCGACTTTTGAGCAAAATATAAAAAACCAAGGATTAAAGTTATTGGGTTGGCGAGATGTTCCCGTGAACAAGACCATTCCAGGTAGGATTGCAGCAGAGACCGAGCCTTTTGTAAAGCAAATTTTTGTTGCCAAGGAGAACAATGAGCAAGATTATTTTGACTTCAATTTAAAATTATTCATCGCCAGAAAAGTTACCGAACATTCCATCATCTGCTCCAAACTTTCTGAAAGCAAGTTTTTTTACGTACCCAGTCTTTCTACCAAGATTATTATTTTCAAAGGGCTGTTGATGCCCAAGGACATTAGTTTATACTATAAAGATTTGATGGACCCCAGGGTGGTCACAAGATTGTCGCTGGTACATCAACGATTTTCGACGAACACATTTCCCACATGGGATTTGGCACAACCTTTCAGATATATGTGCCATAATGGTGAAATAAACACGCTAAGGGGCAATGTTTCAAGAATGCTATCTAGGGAAGAGCTTTTAAAAAGTGATTGGTTCGGAGATGAAATAAAAAATGTTTTACCTATTATATTACCTGGTAAATCAGATTCGGCTACCATGGATATGGTGGTAGAGCTATTATTGATGACGGGGCGTTCCTTACCTGAAGTAATGATGATATTGGTCCCTGAGGCATGGGAAAAAAATACCGAAATGTCTGAGGCAAAAAAAGCCTTTTATGAATATCACTCCTGTTTGATGGAGCCTTGGGACGGACCCGCCTCCATTCCTTTTACCGATGGTAATTATATTGGAGCTGTCTTGGATAGAAATGGGTTACGCCCCTCTAGGTATTCTGTTACCAAAGATGGCTATGTTATTATGTCATCTGAAACAGGTGTAGTGGAAATAGAACCTGAAAGAATAGAATTTCATGGAAGACTGGAACCCGGGAAAATGTTTTTGGTGAACATGGAAGAGGGACGTATAATAAATGACGAAGAGATTAAAGAGGAAATCGCACAGCGCTATCCGTACAAAAAATGGTTGGACAATAATTTGGTACACCTTAAGGACATTCCTTATAATGATTGTCCGCTTTTTCTGAACGAAGCTTCTTTGGAAAAGAGAAAATCGGTATTTGGATACACCCTGGAGGACATCAATACCATTATTCTACCTATGGGGAAAACCGCCAAGGAGCCAATTGGTTCCATGGGGTCGGATACTCCTATAGCGGTCTTATCGGAGCGGCCACAATTGATCTACAACTATTTTCAACAATTGTTCGCCCAGGTAACAAATCCGCCCTTAGACGGAATACGTGAAGAACTGATTACGGACATTAGCCTTACTTTGGGTAGTGATAATAATATTTTTGACTTTAACGAACTGCATTGTAGAAAATTAAAAATCCAGAATCCAGTAATATCCAAAGAGGATTTGGACAAAATAAAGAATTATGATGTAAGCCCTGATTATAAAGTGGTTTCCATTCCAATACTTTACGAAATTGCAAGAGGCCACAACGCTTTGGAAGAAGCCTTGCAATCTATATTGGACCAAGCTTCGAAAGCCATAGATGAAGGCACAAACATTATTATCCTTTCCGATAGGAATGTTGACAAAGATATGGCGCCAATCCCGGCACTTTTGGCCTGTTCCTTCGTTAATAGCGGTCTTCAAAGATTAAGGAAACGGTCTCAATTGAGTGTTATTATTGAGTCGGCCGAACCAAGGGAAGTACATCATTTTGCGCTACTTTTTGGATTTGGCGCAAGTGCTATAAACCCTTATTTGGTCAATGAAATAATTGCTGAGCAGATACAAGAAAATGATATTTCCGAATATACATTTGATGAAGCTATAAAAAACTATAACAAGGCTGTAGGTAAGGGAATCCTTAAGGTAATGAATAAGATAGGGATCTCAACCCTAAACTCATACAGGGGCTCTCAATTGTTTGAATGCATAGGTATCAGCTCCAAGGTAGTTGATAAGTATTTCCCCAACACCCCAACACGAATACAGGGAATTGGATTGTACGAAATTGAAAAAGAAATTGCGTTACGCCACCATAAAGCATTTAACACAACCGAAATTGCCGCAAATCTTGATTTGGAAATTGGGGGTGAATATCGATGGAGAAGAGATGGTGAAAAACATATGTTCAATCCATTGTCCATAGCAAAGCTCCAAAAGGCGGTTCAAGGCAATGAGCCCGATACGTATAAGGAATTCGCGAAAATGGTCAATGAGCAATCCGAAAACCTAATGACCATTAGGGGATTATTC
>CAXMOE010000036.1:0-19412 GCA_964194835.1 uncultured Flavobacteriaceae bacterium
TAATTTTTAGAACCAAGGTTTACTACCTACCTGGTACGTATTGTAAAACTCTTCATCGGTTTTTGTAATATAAATAATGCCTTCAATTAAACCAATAATCCCCATTAATGAAGCACCAACTCCACAAGTAAAAAAGCCCAGAACAAGAGTAACCGATATCATAATTATTCCTTCCTTGTTGTACCCCAGAATAAATTTGTGAATTCCAAGAGCTCCTAGAACAATGGCCAGTATACCTGCCAATATTTTTTTATTTTCACCTCCAGCATTTTTAAGCCCTTCAGTAAATTCATTTGCTGTCTTTTTTGCTTCATCAGCAAAATCCCCTGCAGATTCTTTTACAGATTCTTTTGCATCATCAAAGGACTCCTTCGCCTTGTCGCCCAAATCGTTATTTTCTTCTGACATGTTTGTTGATTTTGTTGGTTAAATAATCATATTAAATGTAACAATTATTTCTCAATCAGAGAAATAATTGTCGATTGGTTTTCAAAGCTCTGATTTGATTCTATCGGGATTCGTGAACCACTGAAATGTTTAATAATTATACCCTTCAATTTCCGCCACTTACAAGTTAGCAAAACTTATCCTTGATTTTGTCTACGATGGTCTGTGCCAGTTTCTGTTTGCTTTCAACCGTCCATCCTGCAACATGTGGCGTAAGCAATACATTTTCTGCCTGAATTAGATATTGAAATGCTTCCGGAAGTTGATCTTCTGTAAACATGTCCTCAAATGAAGATTTCTCATATTCCAATACGTCCAATGCTGCGCCCAGAATTTTACCCGATTTCAAGGCAGTTGTTAAATCCTTGGTAACTACACATTTGCCTCTTGCAGTGTTCAATAGCCAAAATGGCCTTTGTACAGCATTCACAAATTCCGAATTGATCATGTGTATGGTCAAAGGGGTTTGGGGAACATGTAGACTAATTACGTCGGCTTTTTGTTGCAATTCCAGAAGGTCTACTTGGCGTGCATTATGATCGCCTACATTGTTGAGGATATCATAACAAATAACTTCAACTTCAAAACCACTTAATTTTTGGGCAAAGGCCTTTCCCATGTTTCCATAGCCAATTATCCCAACCGTCTTACCGTCCAACTCCAAACCTCTATTCCCCTCCCGGTCCCATTTTCCAGAGCGTACCTCATGATCTGCTTTTAATAGTTTATTGAACAGGGAGAGTATCATGCCCAAGGAATGCTCCCCAACGGCATTTCTATTGCCTTCTGGGGCAGCTGCCAAAAACACCCCTTTCTTTTTAGCATGGACTATATCAATATTTTCCAATCCGGCACCTACCCTTCCTATAAATTTTAAATTCGTGGCCTTATCCAATAGATCCGCATCAATTGTAAAGCGACTTCGAATAATGATTCCATCATATTGATGGATTTTGGTACTTACCTCTTCTTTGGTCGATTGGTAATCCTCATCGTTGGTAAATCCCAAAGCTTTGAATTGTTCCAGGAGCAAAGGGTGGTTGGTATCTAAATGAAGGACTTTCATAAAAAATTTAAATTTTGGGATATTCGGTCTGTGTTTTCTCGTGTTGTATATTACCGGTATGTGCGGTGGTAAGTTTTTCAAAGAGCAACAGATGCACTTCTTCCCCTTCTTTGGTCTTGGGATTATGTTCCACTCCTTTTGGTACAACGATAATCTCACCTTCGTTCACAACTTCGGTTCTGTCCCGGAATTGCATAAACAAAGTTCCTTGAACTACCTGAAATAGTTCATCCTCGTGCTCATGGGCGTGCCACACGAATTCTCCTTGTATTTTGGCCAAGATCACTTGCATATCGTTTACCACCGCAATTTGATGGGGATGCCATTGCTTAGTAAATTCGGCGTGTTTTTTTTTAAGGTTTATGGGTTTCATGGACATGATCAAATTTTGTTAAATATACAAAGTTTTAGGGTCTGGGATTAGTTCAGATTTTGATAATATGGGAAAGCAATAAATCTACATAGAAAGGTAGTATAGCTTCTAGATTCCCAAAACCAGTCGTGCAATCCAAAAATAAATAAGAATTCCGAAGATATCATTACTGGTTGTAATGAAGGGGCCTGTAGCAATTGCAGGATCTATGCCTCTTTTATCCAAGAACATGGGAATAAATGTCCCAATTATACCTGCTACCACTATGACCACTATTAATGATATGGATATAGCCAAAGCAGTAAGGAAATCACCCTTCCATATCCAAGTAAAAACGAGCAGTAAAACGGCAAGAATAACGCCATTGAGCATGGCCAGGAGCATTTCCTTAACTAGACGGTTGCCTATACTGCCTTTTAAGTCATCATTGGCCAAGCCCTGTACGATTATGGCACTGGACTGTACTCCAACATTACCGGCCATGGCCGCTATCAATGGGGTGAAATAGAATAGTATAACATGGTGTTCGATTATGGCCTCAAAGTTTCCCATAATTGCCGCAGCACCCACGCCTCCAATCAGGCCAAGAATAAGCCAAGGTAAGCGGGCACGGGTTAGTTCCCAAATACTATCATCTGCTTCTACGTCCTGTGAAATACCTGCAGCCAATTGGTAATCTTTCTCGGCTTCTTCCTTAATAACATCCACAATATCGTCAATGGTAATCCTACCAACTAATCTACCGATTTCGTCTATCACGGGAATTGCTTCCAAATCATATTTGGACATAATTTTGGCAACTTCCTCTGGTTTCTCATTTACGTTGACAGAATCAACTTTTGGAATGTAAACATCCTTGATATGGGTTTTGGTGGAGGTGGTCAATAGATCCTTCAGCGATAGACGGCCTTTTAGTTTTTCATCATCATCTACTACATAAATCGAATGTACCCGGGTTACATTTTCGGCCTGTGCCCTCATTTCTTTTACACAGGTTAGCACATTCCAGCTTTCTCTAACCTTTACCAGCTCCTTCGCCATAAGTCCCCCAGCAGAATCCTCGGCATAGCGCAGCAGATCCACAATATCCTTTGCATGATCCCGGTCTTCAATTTCTGATATTACTTCTTGTACAATTTCATTGGGCAGTTCGGCAATGATATCAGCAGCATCATCCGTGTCCAACTCTTCCAATTCTTCCGCAATCTCTTTATTTGATAAGTTCCCTAAGATTGCTTCCCTAATATCATCATCCAATTCGGTGAGGATATCGGAAGTTTTATCACTGTCCAAAAGTTTAATAAGGTAGGTAGCCTCTTCTTCGCCAAGTTCGTTGACAATTTCTGCTATATCAGCATAATGCACCTCTTCCAAAAGGGACTGCAAATTACTGTCCTTTTGGTTTTCAATAAGCTGTTCTATTTCAGCTAAAAGTTCATCGGTTAGTTTAAACGGTGTCATGCTCTATCTTCTTGGTCAACGCAATGAAATCGGCTACGGCCAATTGTTCTGGGCGAAGGTCAAAGATAGCATCTTCTTTGAGAATATCTGAAAGGTTGAAAATTTTTAAACTATTGCGTAAGGTCTTCCGTCGTTGGTTAAAAGCGGTTTTTATAATTTTAAAGAACAATTTTTCATCACAGGCTAAGTTGAAATTTTCTTTACGGGTAAGCCTCAGTACACCCGACTGCACTTTTGGTGGTGGATCAAACACTTCAGGCTGAACCGTAAACAGATATTCTGCATTGTAATATGCTTGTACTAATACGGATAAAATACCATAAGTTTTGTTGCCCTCTTTTTCACATATTCGCTCTGCAACTTCTTTTTGGAACATTCCAGAAAATTCTGGAACTTGGTCTTTCATTTCCAACATTTTAAAAACAATTTGGGTAGAGATGTTGTAGGGAAAGTTTCCCGTTATTGCAAACTGCTCTTTGCCAAAAAGTGTTGAAAGGTCATATTTCAGGAAATTGGCCTCCAAGACCTTAAACTTGCCATTTCGTTGCAATACCTTGTGATGTTCCAATGGGAAATCATTGTTGAGGTAGACAATGGATTCTGTATCCAAATCCATGACAACCAAATCTATGTCCCTTTTCCAATAAATACTTTGTCAGGACTCCGGTTCCTGGTCCAATTTCGATTACATTTCTATAATCTTTGATCAGAAGGGTATTTGCTATTTGTTGTGCAATTTCTTCATCTTTGAGAAAGTGTTGCCCCAAATGTTTTTTGGCTTTCACAGGACTATTTTCTGGCCAAGTTTTTTTGTACTGCTTTTGATGGGGATTGTTGAATTTTTTTCCTTTTTTGCCCATGGCCCTATTTTATTGATAAGTTACATGGATTTCCCCACATAGACCAAGGCTTTGTTTCGTGATGCCAAGGTTATTAGTATTCTTTGTGTAGCATTACCCAATATTAGGGAATTTAATGCTCGCTTATGATTTCAAGTTCTGTTCTAAAGGCCACAAATTTGTTTGCAAAAAGTTTAACACCTTCCTGTCTTAATCTTGGGGCGTCTTCCAAATAGTATTTTTGCAGGGTTTCTTTGTTTGGTGTAAAATACTGTACGGCATAGGTAATACCACCTGTTTCCTCCTCTATCAAGACCTTGCACATTTTGGCCTGGGTAAATTTACCCGTGGCCAGCATTGCAGGGATGTGGGATTCTTTCATCCAATTCAGCCATTGCCCATGAATTGTCTCCTCAATGTTAATGGTTACGTTGTAGATATACATATTTTTATTTTTCAATTATTCTTTTTGTTCCAGAGATGTTTCTGTTATTCCTGCTTAGAACAATGTTGTTAATTATAGATACAGCAAATTGCACCCTTGTGTTTAATTTATGGAATCGCCCCTTAAAATCCTGTAATTTTTTCTCGCTTGGGGAAAATAGTAACTGTCCTGATAATTGTAAATGATTTTCTCATAATGTAGTTTCGCCATTTCAGGTTCGTTCAAAATGTTCTTGTATAATTCGGCTAGGGCAAAATGGGCATCGTCAGCCAGAATTCCATTGGAATAAAATTCTACTATTTTTTGGTAATTGAATTTGGCAGCTTCATAATCTTTACTATTTTCAAGGAGTTCTCCTTGTTTCAATAAAGCTTCATCTTCTATTTGCTCACCTTTGTGATTTTGCAGAATATCTTCCAAGACTGCAATTGCATCCTTGCTTCTGTTTTGGTAGGCCAACAAATCGGCACGGGCATACTTCTTCAGGGCGGTTTGGGTGGAATCTTCCAATGAGTTGTCGGAAATTAATAGGCTTAACTGCATGGCATCATTGGCTATAAGTTGGGAGGTAGAACTTCTAAGGACCTTAAGTTGGGTTAGGGCCCAATCAAAATCACCTTTATAAAAACTGGTCTGTGCCACTTTAAATCGGGCATCTTGCCCAAGAACATCATTCTTTAAATCTTTCTGTATTTGGGAAAAATAAATCAGAGCCCTGTTGAACTTTTTGTCAAAAACCAGAATATCACCAAAAGCCATTTTTACATAGGCTTTACCATATCGGTTAAGCGGTAGTTCCAAACTTTCTTGAAGGATATCTATGGCTGGTTTGGGCATATCCTTTTTGAATGTTAGAAAATTGGCATAGGCAACTTGTAACTGTAAAGTCTGACTTTTATACCCGTACATCAACATTAATTTCTCAAAGGTTTGTTGTACTTCGGTCAGTTTTTTTTCATTTGGATCTAGAAGTTCAATATCAATGAGGTTTAGTTGCGCGTTCAACCGTGTGACTTCATCAGAACTGCTGTCCACGATATATTCAAAAATAATTTTGGCTACCTCCGTTTCCTTGTCCTTCAAGGTGAGTTGCCCAAGACTTTCCATTCGCTGTAATGAACTTTCCAGGTCTCTTTTGTAAATGGCCTTTTCTTGGTTAAAAGCACTTTTGTATTGTTTTTGTTGCACAAATAGCCAACTCAACAAATCATTCCAGATTAGGTTGGGGCTTTTCTGGGCATTTTGGAGCAGTATTTTTTTTAGTTTGATATTGTTCTCATGGGTGGCATCAGTGGTTATAAAATCATTGATATTTCGAAGTACGTTCGATTTTGTAGCCCGCCCATTAAGGATAAGATCCAAGTATGACTTATACATTTGTTCAATATTGCCTTTTTCTCCATATATACGAGCCAATTGATAATTAAAATCCAGTTCTGGATTAAGATCCATCGCTTTTAAATACGCATTGATGGCGTAATCCAATAGAGCATATTTTTGAAAACGGAATCCTACTCCATACCCAAAATTGGGATTTAGGTCTATCTTACTTAAGGCTTTCTGATAATATTCCGTAGCTTTTTCTGGGAGATGCTGTAAGGTATAATTATAACCCAGTTCTATAAGGAGAGTTGGGTAAACACTGGCATCCAGCGATTTTTTAAGTAGGTAATCTTCTGCTTCCCCATAGCGTTCCAATTGTTGGTAACATGCAATAAGTCCTTCCGAATAATCTGTTCTGCGAGGATTTTTTTTTGCCAGTTTTTCATAGAAGACCACAGATTTTTCAAAATCCCCATCATTAAAATACTGCTTTGCCAAAAAATCGTCTTGGGATAGGGAAAGCTGTGTGGAACAAAAAACAACAAAGAACAGGAATATTCTCAACTTAATTTTTTTCAAAGATACGGAGAATGTGGAAAGTTGATGTTAACGTAAATAGAATGTATAGTCCTTTTGTAATAGCTGCTCAAGGCACCCGGAAGTGTCTTTCATTAATCAATGATATCGAAACCGGTGTACGGCACCAAAACTTCAGGAATCTGAATACCATTTTCTGTCTGATAATTTTCCAAAATCCCTGCCAATACCCGCGGTAAGGCCAAAGAACTGCCGTTCAATGTATGGGCCAACTGGTTTTTGCCCGTTTCATCCTTATATCTAAGTTTCAACCGGTTCGCCTGAAAAGCCTCAAAATTGGAAACTGAACTGATTTCTAACCAACGGTCCTGTGCGGTAGAAAACACCTCAAAATCGTAGGTTATGGCGGAAGTGAACCCTAAATCACCACCACAAAGTCTAAGTATCCTATAAGGTAATTTTAGTTCCCTTAGTATTTGTTGCACATGTTCTACCATACCGTCCAAGGCCTTGTATGATTTATCGGGATGTTCTACACGAACAATTTCCACTTTGTCAAACTGGTGCAAACGGTTCAAACCACGCACATGGGCCCCATAACTACCTGCTTCCCTTCTAAAACATGGGGTGTAGGCTGTATAGCAAACAGGAAATTCTTTTTCGGATAAGATAACATCCCTGAACAAATTGGTTACTGGGACCTCTGCAGTGGGAATCAAATACAAATCATCTTCCTGCACATGGTACATCTGTCCTTCTTTGTCTGGTAGCTGTCCGGTGCCATATCCGGAAGCTTCATTGACCAAATGCGGGACTTGCATTTCTGTATACCCTGCTTCAGTATTTTTATCCAGAAAATAGGATATCAGAGCCCGTTGTAAACGCGCTCCCTTACCTTTATATACTGGAAAACCAGCTCCTGTAATTTTAACGCCCAGTTCAAAATCTATTATATCATATTTTTTGGCCAGCTCCCAGTGTGGAAGTGCGTTACTGATTAATTCTGGAATGTCCCCTTCCTTAAAAATTTCTTCATTATCGCTATCCGAATTTCCTGCAGGTACAGATGTATGGGGTACGTTGGGAATTTGATACAATGCATTTTGAAGCTCTTCAGCTGTTTTATTTAAATTTTCATTTAGCTCTTTGGACAATTCCTTTAATTGGGCGGTTTGCTCCTTTAGTTCATTGGCCTCTTTAGCCTTTCCACTTTTAAATAGCATCCCAATTTCTTTTGAAAGTTTGTTGGATTCAGACAAAGTATTGTCCAATTTGGTCTGCAATGAACGGCGTTTTTCATCCAATGTAATGACGGCCTCCAATAAAGGAGTTGCATCAATATTTCGTTTCTTAAGCGCAGTGATGATTTCGTCTTTGGAATTTCTTAGAGCTTGGAGCTGCAACATCTATTTATATTTTAATGGCACAAATTTAAGGTAATAGTGTTAAATAGCGAGTTGATTGATTTGGAAATACAAGAAATAGTTATGTGTCCTTGTCGTGAAAAAGAGTTTGTTCGGGAAAAAAATCTGATTGATCTGTTTTAAAAGAGTTTAATCTTGGTTAGAAATCGCACTTTTGGATGGCAATATCCATTTATGATGAGAATATGGTTGCCAGGGCTCATCGGCCAAATCGGTTTTTGGGTCAATAAAAAGTCTATAAGGTCTTCCATTGACACTAACGCTGGACTTTACATATACCTCAATGTTTTCACCTTTTTCTGCATGCTTTTTTTTAAGGTATTGTGCAAATTGCCAAGTAAAATCGGGATATGAAGCTACCTTGGCTTTTTGCTTTTTGGTAAGATAATCATCGAGATTTACCATTTTGGATTCGTTATTTTCCTTGTTCACAATCCTGAATTTAATGATTCCCCCTCGACTTCGAAGCATCATTCGCCAACTCATGCGGTGACCTTCCTCGGTCCATAACACATTATCTGCCAAAAAATGGTGCCGTATGGGCAGTAGTGATTGAATTATAAAGTAGCACCCCCAGCCCAACAACAACCAATTTCTGTTGGGGGCCATTTCATCACCATTTTCTTCATAGAGCACCTTCTTTTTAAAAAATATGTTGCGAATTGTTTTAGGTTCAAAGAAAAAAACGGTGAAGGCCAGCGATAAATAAGGGAATATGCCAATCTGGAAAACAATGGAGTTGAACAGATGAAAAAAGATGGACAAGCAGAAAGCATACTTTCTGCTTGGCTTCCAAAGTAAAGCAGGTACAATAAGCAAATCGAATAAAATACCTACAGTCCCAATTATTTTATGAACCCAAGATTCTTGCAACAATCCTCCAATAATAGGGTAATCTACCTTGTCCATTAGCAGCATTCTAATAATGCTAAAATCGAGCCAGTCTCCGTACATTTTGGCAATAGAAGCATAGGTGTACACAAGAAAAAGCTGCAATACAAACACCCACTTTACATAACTGTACATAGTATCGTCCCTGAGTAATGGGTTTTGTTTCGAATCTATGGAATAGCTTTTATGGGCAGGTAAAAATACCATTATGAAAGAAATCAGAATCAGCAGATAGTAATGGTTGTTGTATGCTGTTTTTTGCATAAGGTATACCGCAGTCCAAAGTAAGGTAAAGGAAATGATGCTAAACCGATATTTATAGCCAAGGGCAATAAAAACACCTAGTGTGCCCATAGCCAAAAAATAAAAGTACATGCCATTTCCAGGGAGGGGCTGTATCCATTCAAAACCAATAAAACTGAAGTTGATCTTCGGATCTATTAAGGTTCTTTTTACCCATCCGGTTACAATGGCTCCGTAGCATTCCAGACTGACCAAAATTCCAAAAAATATTCGAAAAATAATAAGGGTGCTATTATCGGTTTTTCTAAAAAGGAATCGGTTGAACATCTATTTAGAGATTAATGCTAGGGAAGTCTCTTTGTCCTTTTCGAGTTGTTTTGTAAGTGCAGTAACGGAATCAAACTTATGCTCGTCCCGGATTCTATCTAAAATATCAACCTGTATATTTTGACCATATAGATTCTCGTCAAAATCAAAGAAATGAATCTCAATGCTCCTTACCGTCCCCGACACCGTAGGGTTGTATCCAATGTTCATCATACCATACACGGTGGTATTGTTAAGGATGCTTTTCACCACGTATACCCCATTTTTGGGAATTAGTTTGTGCTTTTCTTCAATAGATAGGTTGGCAGTGGGAAAATTAAGTTGTCTGCCTAACCCTTTTCCTCTTTTTATGATGCCGGTGAGCATGTAATGGTATCCCAAATATCTATTGGCGGATATTATATCACCTTCTTCAAGAGCCTTTCGTATTTTGGTAGAACTTACAGATACATCATCAACTTCTTGAACAGGGATTTCCTCAACCTCAAAATCAAGCGTATTTCCAAAAGCTATCAGATCATTTATATTGGCATTTCGGTTTCTCCCGAATCGATGATCATAGCCAATGATGATTTTTTTGGTGTTTAGGCTGTTTACCAGAATATCCCTGACGAAATCGGTGGCTGTCAGTCGGGAAAATTCCTTGTCAAAAGGATGGATGATAAGTATATCCAATCCCGTATTTTGCAAAATTTTAATTTTTTCTTCTATGGTATTCAAAAGCTTAATATCCGCATCTTTTTGTAAAACCACTCTGGGATGGGGGAAAAAAGTTAGTACCGTGGATTTTAAATTTAAAGATTTGGCATTATTTGTGAGACGTTCCAATATCTTCCTATGGCCAATATGGACACCATCAAAAGTACCGATGGTTATGGCAGTAGGATGCTGTTGGTCGAATTCTGAAATGCTTTGGACTATTACCACTAAAATAAAATAATAAAAAGGCTTACATTTGAAATTGTTCTAAAAGCCCGTGATGGTTGTAAAATTACGTCTTGTTTTTTCATTTACCATATTATTTCTGTCCTTTTCCGGGTTCGCGCAAACGAATTATTGGAAGCAGGAGAAATCTCCCAATGCAATTGATGTGAAATCATTACCCAAGCTTGATGTGAAAAAGGCAAAAGTGTATTCGTTACACCAAGCAGATTTGACAAAGGAGTTAAAAACCCTTCACAATTCAAAAAACAGTTCAAAAGTAATCCATTTCCCTGATGAGGAAGGAAAACTCATTGCTTTTAAAGTATCGGAAAGATCGGTACTCTCATCGGATTTGGCAAAAAAGTATCCACAGATAAAATCGTATTCCGGCTATAGCATGGTGAACAAGAACGATAGGATTCGTTTTAGTGTTTCACATAACGGTATCCAAAGTATGATTGTCCATGCAGATAAGCGGAATTCTACCTTTATACAAAAAGTTGCAAAACAGGGAGACAGGTATGTGGTGTACAGTAGGGATTCTGAAACCGCTAGGCAAGAGGATTTTATCTGCAGTACCACATCGGATATCGAAAAAAGCATGGATGGCGCCACACTTAAACTTGTGGATGATCAAATGCTTAGAAAATTCAGGCTTGCAATCTCTGCCACAGGGGAATACACACAGTACCACGGAGGTACGGTAGCAGATGCTTTGGGGGCAATTAATGCAACGGTTACAAGGCTTAACGAAGTTTTCGAGACCGATTTGGGTGTTACTCTAGAATTGGTGTCCAATACCGATTTGGTAATTTACACGAATGAGGCTACTGATCCCTATGATGGCAATTTGAATGTACAAGTCCAAAATACGCTAACAAACATCATTGGTGAGGCAAATTATGATTTGGGACATTTGTTCCAACAGGATCAAAATAATGGAAATGCAGGTTTTATAGGTTCCGTTTGTGTTGATAATGCAAAGGGAAGTGCTTTTTCCTCCGGCCTTGTTCCCGAGGGCGATTTGTTTGATCTGGATTTTGTGGGTCATGAGATAGGACATCAGTTTGGGGCAAACCATACATGGTCCTTTGAATCAGAAGGAACATTGGTACAGGCCGAACCTGGTAGTGGGACCACCATCATGGGGTATGCAGGCATTGCACAAAACAATAATGTTGCTCTAAATGGGGACGATTATTTTCATTATTATAGTATTTTTCAAATTACGGAGTATCTAAAGACAACCAGTTGTGCTGTGGTAAGTGCCCTTACCAACAATCCACCAACCATAAACCCTATAAACGATTATATAATTCCCAGATCCACGGCTTTTGTACTAACGGGCAATGCCATGGATGCTGATATAGCTGATGTGCTCACCTATTCCTGGGAACAGATAGATGATGGAGTGGTCTCCAATACTACTTTTGGACCTAATAACCCTAGTGGAGCCAATTTTAGATCGCAAAAACCTTCTTTAGACCCAGAACGCTTTTTTCCAAAACTATCGGAGATAGTCCAGGGTAATTTAACGCAATCCAATCCTACCTTGAATTCGGCCTGGGAAACAGTTTCCGATGTGGAAAGGGAAATGAATTTTGCACTAACTGTAAGGGACAATTCAAGTGGTGGTGGACAGGTAAGTTCAGAATTGATAAAAGTGAATGTGGTAAACAATGCAGGCCCTTTTATAATTACCTCACAAGCAACCAATGAAACGTATATAGCAGGTACATTGCAGAATATTACCTGGGATGTGGCCAATACAGATATGGCACCGGTAAATGCACAGACGATTGATGTTTTGTTGTCCACGGATGGAGGAATTACTTTTCCTATTTCGCTGGTAGAAGGAGTGCCCAATGATGGAGTTCAAGAGGTTTTAATACCTGGGGTTTCTACCACTACTGCACGCATCATGATAAAGGCTGTAAATAACATTTTTTTAGCAGTGAATGCGTCCAATATTACAATAGTGGAATCTGAGGTGGTACTGAATTTTTCTGCTGTGGAATTTGAAATATGTCAACCCAATGATTTGGTTGTGCCATTTATTTATGAAACTTATTCGGGATTTAATGAGGAGTCTACTTTTAGTGTCTTTGGAATACCAACGGGATTAACTACTTCTTTTTCTCCCATGACCGCCACTGCAAATAATACGCCTGTTAACATTACCTTTTCCAATACAGGTGGCGTACCTTCTGGAAATTATCCAATAACCATAAGGGCCACCTCCCTCAGTATTACAAAGGAGGTAACAATAATGCTGAACCTTTACGACACCAACTTTTCGGATGTTACCCTGGTTTCTCCGGCAGATGGTCTTCTCGATGCCGGGATAAGCCAGTTATTGCAATGGAATGCAAATGTTTCCAATACTTCATACGATGTTGAAATAGCGACCGAAGCAGCGTTTACCAATATTGTTGAGTCCGCAACAGTACTGTTTAATGCCTATTTGACATCAAGTTTACAGGAGCAGGTGACTTATTATTGGCGTGTAAAACCTAAAAATAATTGCGGCGAAGGTAACTTTGGACCAGCCTTTAGTTTTACCACCGGACAAATCAGTTGTACCAATATAGCCACCAACGGTTTACCAATAACGATTACCGCTACTGGAGCCCCTACAGTGATTTCAACGATTACATTTTTAGATGATTTGCCTATTACCGATGTGAATGTGAATTTGGACATTAGCCATACCTGGCTCTCGGATTTGGTGATAAGTTTAACCTCTCCATCAGGAACAACGGTTATACTTACTTCCAATTCTTGTGGTGATTTAGATGATATTTCTGCCATCTTTGATGATTCAGGGGCCAGTATTGTCTGTGGTGGTTCACCACCTGCCATAAATGGTACCGTGAAACCTTTGGGGTCACTGGCCTCCTTTAACGGTGAGTCCACTTTTGGTGAGTGGGTATTACAGATTAATGATACTGCACCAGGGGATGGTGGTTTATTAAATGCATTTTCCCTGGATTTCTGTGCAGAAGGTTTTTTTAGACCGGATGCAGACAAGGATGGTGTTTTTGATGACGGGGACGATCTATGTTTAGGAACCCCCAAGGGTACGGAAGTGGATACAAGTGGTTGTCCAGTGTTTAGGTTTCCTGTAAATAACTTCTCTGTTTCCATACAAAGCGAATCTTGTAGGAATAATAATGATGGTGCTATAAGTATAACTACGGCCGAGACAATGAATTACACAGTAACGGTAATGGGGAATGACTTGGATATCAGCGCGGACTTTACGGACATTTATTCATTGGACAATTTAAGCAGTGGCACTTATAACGTATGTGTATCGGGTACCGATGGCACAATAGTTTATGAAGAACATTGTTTCGAAACTGTAGTCAGTGAACCCGATCCGTTAAGTGTAACCTCCAAAATATCATCCGATGGTAAAAAAGTTACCTTGGAATTAGAAGGAGGTGGTCTTTATAATATTGAACTTAACGGGCTCATTACCCAAACCATTGACTCAGAAATCACAGTGGATCTAAAAAATGGAAACAACACTCTTAAAGTCACAACTGGTTTAAGCTGTCAAGGAACCTATGAGGAACAATTTTTTGTGTTCGACAAAAGCGTTATTTATCCGAATCCAGTCGTTGATTTGGCAAGGGTAATTTTGGATGTGGGAATACAGGAAATAAATGCAGGGATATATTCCTTGAATGGACGTCTGCTGAATTATAAAAAATACGAAGTAATAGGCAATGAAATAGAGTTGGATTTTACAGGTTATCGTTCTGGCTTGTACATTGTAAAATTAGAAGGAGCCAATTTGAAAGGAACTTATAAAGTGGTTAAAAGATGAGGAAAATTTTAATGGCTATATCTGGATTAATTCTAATAGGGTGTGGAGGAAAAGATGCTCCAAAACCACCAGAGTCTGCCTTATTGGTGTTTCCGTTGATAAATTCTGAGTGTACGACAGGAATAAGTATAAGTAGCACCACCAGCCAGGTGGAGTTTCAATGGCAGGCCGCGGACCATGTGGAAACGTATGAATTACGAGCTTCAAATCTGATTACCAATGTTACCCAAACGATAAGTACGGAATCCCTTTCTGCAATATTGCCTTTGGAAAAGGGTGCCCCGTATTCGTGGTCTATAACCTCAAGAAATTCCAATGTGAGTGAAACTGCGACAAGTGAAATTTGGCGTTTTTACAATGCTGGATTCGAGACCACGTATGCTCCGTTCTCAGCTGAAATTATTGCCCCAAATCCCGGTACTTCCGTATTAAAGGATATTAATAACGAAGTTCTCTTGGATTGGTCCGGCGCAGATGTTGATAACGATATAGATGGATATGAAGTCTACTTTTCAAATGTTTCGCCACCAAGCAGTTTGATTGCCTCCCCTTCCTTCGGTAGTACAGAGGTAAAGGTTAGTGTAATATCGAACACAGTTTATTATTGGCAGGTTATTACAAGAGATAGGGAGGGGAACACCTCGAATTCAGGTATTTTCGAGTTTAAGGCGCTGTAATTATTGTTAAGTACCATTGAATTGGTTCATTGTATGCTTTATGCCAGAAAGCACAAAAGAACGAACAATTTCTGCCGATCTTTTCAATCGTTCCGGTAAAGTTTTCAGTTCTTCTTCGTTCCATTCCCCCAATACATAGTCTACTTGTTTCCCATTGGTAAAATCGGCTCCCACTCCAAATCTAAACCTGTTGTACGAGATAGTCTGTAATGTAGTTTGAGTGTCCTTAAGACCATTATGGCCACCATCACTTCCCTTGGTTTTTAATCGGAGCGTGCCAAATGAGAGATTAATATCATCAGTAATTACCAATACATTTTCCAATGGAATTTTTTCTTTCTCCATCCAATATTTTATGGCTTTACCACTTCTGTTCATATAAGTGGAAGGTTTTAGACAAAGTACAGTTTTTCCTTTAATTTTTACAGACCCCAAGTCGCCCAACTTTACAGTTTCAAAAGAGAATCCTTCGATTTCTGCCAATGCGTCAAGTATTTTGAATCCAACATTATGTCGGGTCATAGCATATTCAGCACCTATATTTCCAAGACCAACTACTAAAAATTTTTTCATGGTATCCGATTCTTCTTCTGCTGGTTTGTTTAGGCCGAAAAGCGATTTTATAAAATGGAACATGTGAATCTCTTCATTTGTATAAAAATACAAAAGCATCCGCCTAGGCGGATGCTTTTCATCAGTTTTTCCAAAAGCTTATTCAGTAGCTTCAGCAGCTGGGGCTTCTGCACCTTCTGCAGTAGCTCCTTCAGCTCCTTCAGCTCCTTCAATTCCTTCTTCTTCTTCTTCTTCTTCAACCTCAATGACCTCACGTGCAGTTTTAACCTGAACCACTACGGTAGTATCTGGATGTAGAATAGTAAAATCATCGTTCAACAATAATTCAACAGAAATGTTACCACCAATTTTTAGTTTGGATATATCAACATCAAAGAAATCGGGAAGATTATCCGGTAATGCCTTGATGGAAAGCTTTCTTTTTCTAAACAATAGTCTGCCTCCATTTTTAACCCCTGGAGAACTACCTTTTAACCTTACAGGAATGTTCATGGTCACTTCTTTGTCCTTGAACAATTGGTAAAAATCTACATGTATAATTTTATCCGTTACCGGATGAAATTGAATATCCTGCATTACAGCATCCACTTTTTCGCCATTATCCAAATCAACCACAACTGTATGTGCGTTTGGAGTATACACTAATTTTTTGAATGCAAGTTCATTCGCTGAAAAGTGTAATGGTTTATCCCCTCCGTATACCACGCAAGGAACCTTTCCAGCATTACGTAAGGCTTTTGTTGCTTTTTTGCCTACGCTTTCTCTTTCTGATCCTTTAATTGTAATTGACTTCATTGTATATATTAAATTGATTTACATTAAAAATTTTGAACTTATTGAGGTATTGTGATGTACCCTGTGCATTACGTCTGCAAATAGATCGGCACAGCTCAACACTTTTATTTTTTTACTTTTCTTTTTTATTGGTATCGAATCGGTAACTATAAGTTCACTCAATTGCGATTTTTCAATTTTTTCATAGGCATCTCCAGACAGAAGGGCATGGGTAGTAATTGCCCTAACGCTTGAAGCACCTCTTTCCATCATTAAATCGGCCGCTTTTGCCAATGTTCCTGCAGTATCGACCATATCGTCAACAAGCACCACATTTTTTCCCTTTACATCACCAATAAGTTCCATATGCGTAATTATATTGGCCTTGGCACGTTGCTTATAACAAATGACCACATCGCTTTTCATGGCCTTGGAGTAGGCATATGCCCTTTTGGACCCACCCATATCAGGTGAAGCAATGGTAAGGTTTTCTAGGTTCAGTTCTTTTAGGTAGGGCAAAAATAGGGTGGAAGCAAATAAATGGTCTACCGGTTTCTCAAAAAACCCTTGAATTTGGTCTGCGTGCAGATCCATTGTTATTATCCGGGTAGCTCCTGCAGCTTCCAACATTTTTGCAACCAATTTGGCAGCGATTGGAACTCTTGGTTTGTCTTTTCTATCCTGTCTGGCCCATCCAAAATAAGGCATTATTGCAGTAATATGTCTTGCAGAAGCCCTTTTGGCTGCATCCAACATCAACAGCATTTCCATAAGATTTTCCGAACTGGGATTCGTGGACCCTATAATAAATATCCGTGCACCACGTACCGATTCTTCAAAAGAAGGTTGGAATTCTCCATCGCTATATCTTGAAAATATTACATTGCCTAAAGCAGTACCATAAGACTTTGCAATCTTTTCTGCTAGAACAGTACTTTGGGTACATGCGAAAATTTTTGGTTCTGGTACCGTATAGGACATTGTTAATGTATTGTTGTCTAGATTATTGGACGTCCCTTTTTATAAGGAGGTGCAAATTTAGAAATTTATTTGGGTTGCTAAAGGATAAATGTTGATATTTTTGTCCGGAAAAGGAAAATATTTTTTAGTTTTGCAGTCCTCATTTGCCTTGGTGGCGGAATTGGTAGACGCGCTGGATTCAAAATCCAGTGTCTTTGGACGTGTGGGTTCGATTCCCACCCAAGGTACATTAAAAACCCTATAAACCTAATGTTTATAGGGTTTCGTTTTTTTGGAGTGACTAATAAGTGACGGTATGGACATAAGTTATTGATTAATACTGCATTATTTGCGCGTTACTTAATTTTTAATTTTGGGTACTCACTATAAAACTTAACCTTTTAAGGTTGATTGTACCTGGCTCTTAATCTGAGGAGCCAAGGCGGAACCACAAAAAGCCCTTAACATAATGATTGTTAATGAACTATATTTCACTTATAACTACCAAGATAATACAACTAATATTATAAGTAAAATCCACTTAAAAACAAGACCCCCACATTTTGTAGAGTTATAACTATTTTAGTGATGTGAAACTAGGAATAATTTACTTTATCATTTTAGTATTAACTACTGTTGTAATAGTGGTTGGTCTTTCTTGACATTGGAGAGAGTAGGAAATAGGTAGCAATCAATTATAACCAGTGTTAGCCTTTCGTTATTCTTTATTTCCAATTCAGCGTTAATGATGAGTTAGTCCGTTCTATCGATTTCCTCCTGTAATTCAATAATATACTTATCAATTCTTTCTAATCGACTGCGAAGTAAAATTTCTATCCAAGCACTTTCATAAATCATTTCCTTAATATTTGCTGAGATTTTTGGTGAACCACTAATGAGTTGCAGAGGGTCTTTTATTTGTTGAATATCAAAAAAAAGAGCTCCCTGCTCTTTAAGGGTTCCACGCCATTTATTAATTAAATTGAAATATCGGTCATTATATTCTTGTTCAAATAGTGCGTAGTAGCCATGAAGAGAATTGGCAAGCGAATCATTTTCAATTTTGGATAGCGACCCCGTGCTCTTTAATTCATCATAGACTTCAGAATTCAATCCTGTAAATCTAGAAAGACCGGATTCCTTAATGACTATTTCTATAAATTTTCTATTTATAGTATCAGGATAAGGGCCTTTCCAAAAGCGATCATCCTTATTATAAAGAATAAAATTCCTTTTTGGAAAGTGTTCTTCAATAGATACCTGGGGTATTCCCGTTAATTTTAATAAATGCTGTAGCGAATTGATTTTGAACATCAAAGATTGCTCAAATTTAATAAGCGAATGACGATCCGATTCTAATGCAAGAATTAGAGATTTCAATTTTGAGTTCAAAGTTACTCTTGCTTTTTGATTCTCATTCCAATTATTAATACTCAAAGCAATCAAAATCCCTATAACCACCAATACAATCTCCCCAATAGCATACCTCATGTATTTTAAAGGCTTGTTATCATCTGCGAGTTGTTTACGGATTTTTCTAAAGAAGTTGATCATTTAAAGTAGTGGTTGGTTGTACCCTTAAATATAAGAATTATTAAAAGGTCAGGTATTAATGGTTTTCCAAAAAAAATTGTGTGTGGCTATTAACGGATTCCAAGTGAATGCTACTTGGGGGGATGTAGGGGCTTATATTACTGGTATGTCCAATCTCTTTCAGTCTTTTTTTTGCTCTCACCAAAGTCATACAAGTCCATGCCCAAATCCCAAAGGCTTTATGGGTTGGATAACTAACCGTGCCGAAACGTTGATTTATTCTAATCTCTACAGGAACAGCACGATACCTTTTCAGGGCTTTCTAATTTCTTTGGGTAAAAAAGGAAGGCCTTAGGACATTAAAACCTACACTTCGTCCTTTTTGTGATACTATGAAGGTAAAAATCAAGTAACTTATAAAATACTAACAATGGGGCTCTGTCGCATCTATACTCACGTTATCGACTAGCAAAAAAGAAACCTCATTTTTTAACTTCAAAATAAATTAATCATGAAAAAGTCATTTTTAGCATTTTTAGCAATTATTTTGTTGACAGGTATTTCATGTCAGAAGAAAGCAGATATTGAAGCCGATAAGCAGGCTTTTAAGCAGGCTTGGGCTAAATTATCCAAAGATTGGGATATGAATATAAAGGCTGGCGAACAAATAAAGAATACGAATCATTATACAGAAGATGCTATTCGAATTGATAATGGAAAAATTTATAGTGGCAAAGAAGGGATCGGAAAACTATTGCGT
>CAXMOE010000037.1:0-293 GCA_964194835.1 uncultured Flavobacteriaceae bacterium
AAGCTGTGGTTGGTCATCACCCAAGACGTTAATTTTACTCCCATTGATAAAAAACAGGTTAAGGATACCTCTTCTTTTACCACTAAGTCAAAATCCGAGCTTAAAAGGCTACAGCAAAAAGAGACCATTAAACGGTATCAATTTATAAATGAAGTACTAAAACAAACCCATAAGGTAGACCTAGCCGCGGCCAAAGGAATTAGGGCCTCCGTGGACAAGGTACTTACTCACAAGGTTTTTGGATATGTTATTTTCTTTTTGATACTGCTCACTATATTCCAGGCCATTTATGA
>CAXMOE010000037.1:303-9258 GCA_964194835.1 uncultured Flavobacteriaceae bacterium
CTTGCCTCCTGGTGAATTCACCAATTTAATTGCCGAGGGTATTCTTGCAGGAATCGGCGGTATCGTGATATTTATTCCACAGATAGCCTTTTTATTTCTGTTCATCTCTTTATTGGAGGAAACGGGTTATATGAGCCGTGTGGTTTTCCTAATGGACCGTTTAATGCGCCCCTTTGGTTTGAGCGGTAAAAGTGTAGTGCCTTTAATTTCGGGTACAGCATGTGCCATTCCAGCCGTAATGGCCACCCGAAACATAGAAAATTGGAAGGAACGACTGATTACCATATTAGTGACCCCTTTTACCACTTGTTCCGCGAGACTTCCGGTATATCTCATCATTATTGCCCTTGTAATCCCTGAAGGCCGATTCTTTGGATTGGGCTATCAAGCATTGACCTTGATGTTCCTGTACCTTATCGGGTTTGGGGCGGCCATACTTTCGGCCATGATCCTGAACAAAATCCTAAAAATAAACAGCAGAACATTTTTTGTGGTGGAAATGCCCAATTACAAACTTCCCTTACTTAAAAATGTGGGTTATACAGTCCTGGAAAAGACCAAAAGCTTCGTATATGGTGCCGGTAAGATAATATTGGCCATTTCCATTATTCTCTGGTTTTTGGGTTCAAATGGAATTTCAGAAAAATTTACCAACGCGGAAAGCATTGTGAAAAATAGGATCCAAAAGGAAGGTGTGTCCAACTACAATTCTGAAACTATTAAAAAAGATCTATTGGTCTATGAAACTACATTGACCAATGGCAATAATAATGGTTCCCCAATAAACACGAGTAATATAAGGGATTCTTTGGCTGTAAAAAAGATAAGTCTTCTCAAAAAGGCAGAGAACCAGGAGATTGCAAGTTATAAACTGGAGCATTCCTATATTGGTTATGCCGGTAAAGCTATTGAGCCGGTAGTAAAACATTTAGGGTATGACTGGAAAATTGGTATCGCGGTCATAACCTCCTTTGCTGCCAGGGAGGTATTTGTAGGTACATTGGCCACTATTTATAGCGTAGGAAGCGATGAAGAGGACACCATAAAAAACCGAATGGCCGCCGAAGTAAATTCCAAGACGCAAAAACCTCTATTCAATCTGGCATCGGGCATTTCATTATTACTGTTCTATGCGTTTGCAATGCAGTGCATGAGTACGTTAGCCGTGGTAAAACGCGAAACCAATAGCTGGAAATGGCCTAGCTTGCAATTGGTAATTATGAGCAGTTTTGCGTATCTTGTAGCATTGATTGCTTATCAAATATTAAAATAAGATGAGTTATTTACAACCCATATTGGTCTATCTCATATTAGCAGTTGCCGTTGGCTATATTGCTAAGAAATACCTGTTGCCAAAATCGCTCTTTGCCTCAAAAAAGAGTAGCAACAAAGGTTGTGGAGATAATGATTGTGGTTGCCATTGAAGCTACATTAATTGTAGTTCTCCAAACAAATTGATTAAAAAGTAACAAAAACCAATAAGGATCGTCTTCCTGTTTTAAGCCAATGCTCTTAAAAAAAAGCTAATTCTGTCATAAAGAAAATAAAAATGTGGCAGGCATCTTTATTACAACGCTTTAGTTTGTTGACAACTAATCAATGATAAATCATGAACAAAATTATTTTGTGGGTAATAGCTACAATAATTTCAGTTTTTTTTACTTCTGTACAGAGCCAAACCCTTAACTCTCGAATTTTGGATTCGGTTACCCAAAAACCAATTCCATATGTTACTGTTCAACTGAAGAAAAAAGGAGTAATAACCAATGAAGAAGGGCGTTTCAGTTTTTTATTGGACCATAACATTTCAGAAACCGATTCGCTTTTTATCTCTTGCATTGGGTACGCATCAATTCGCAAACCGCTAAATGAATTTTCAGAAAATGTCATCTATTTAAGTCCGAATGCAATTGAGTTGAATCCCGTAATTGTAACCAACAAGAATTACTCCGCCGAAGAGATCATTGACTTGGTCAAAGCTAATCTACAGGGCAATTATAATACAGATCTTAGTAAAAAAAGGGTGTTCCTGAGGGACTCTTATTTCCAGGACTTTAGTAAAACAGACTACACTTTTTTAAAATCTACTATTAAGGAATTGAATAAAAAATTCCTGGATAGCGTATTGCGATCCTTACCAAAAAAATCTAGTTACTATACCGAAATACTGTGTGACCTATATGAAAATAATGAAGAAGACGGCCAGAAAATGGATCTTATCAAGGCCTCTGAACTCTATGATAAAAGTAAAGAAATCGATTATACGAAACTTGAGGAAAAATTCAACGAAGTTATTAAGTCGAATATTAAACGTGATTCTTACTTTAAGGTAAAATCAGGATTGTTCGGCACTAAAATAGATGGTGAGGATTTTGATGAAATCTTTGAATCCAAAGTAGATTCAACTGATGCAGTAGCTTTAAAAAACGAATTGGAGGAAAAGAAAAAGAATGAAGAAGAACGTAAGACCAATTTTGCCAAGTATAGAAAACGTGCAATTGTCGGAATGATGGAAGGGTTGTTTTTTAAGGAGGACACCCATCTTAATTTCATTACTCAATCAAGAAAATACAATTTCAGAATAACTGACTTTACCTATATGGGCGAGGATGCTGTTTATATTCTTGATTTTGAACCTAAAGGCTCTGCTGATTACAAAGGCAGACTCTTCATTAATTCTGATGATTTTGCCATTATTCGCTTGGACTACGAAAATGTAAAGCCACTAAAGAAATTCAACTTGCTCGGAATTTCCATGAACCAATATCTGGGCAAGGGAAAAATGATTTTCAACAAGTCTGTCAATGATAAATATGACCTTCGTTACCTTGAGCAGGAAGATGGTACACGAGTAGGTATTCGAAGACCTTTAAAGATCATTGAAAAAAACAAACACGTAAAAGGTAGAAACAAACAAAATGAACTTTCGGTCAAGTTGGATATGGCTACAGTAGAAGTAAATAAGCATGAGATCATAGTTTTTGACACTGAACAATTATCCAAAACAGCTTATGAGGCCTTTACTGAAAATAATACGGTTTTGCCAACATATATGCCCAGTTACAATCCGGAATTTTGGAAAGGATATACCATTATAGAACCCAATCAAGCCATTAAGGAGTTTACCTCAGAAGAAGAAATTGCGAAATAACCTTTTAAATAAAATTAACTATAAAAGAGTACAATAAAAGTCCCCAGCCAATCACCAAAAGTAATCCTCCAATTGGGGTTATAGGTCCCAAAAACTTTATCTTTTTACCTTTTGATGCACTAAGGCAAAGGCCATAAATACTAAAAGAAAATAGAAACGTTCCAAGGATAAAACAGTAGGCAATATAAGTTTCCAGAGGAGTGGTAAAACCAAAATTAAATCCCAGCACCACCAGCAAGACAGCATGGTACATTTGGTACTTTACACCGGTCTCAAAACTTTTGAGTTGATCTTCGGTAAACGATTTCTTTAACGCATGGGCCCCGAAAGCACCGAAAATCACTGCCAGCAAACCATATAAAGCTCCAACAAATTGAATCAAAAGAATCATCCCGTCATTTTGGGCCAAATATAAATATTGTTTGGCATATCAAATAAATGATTGCCTCAAAATTTGTATTTTTATGTATCCAAAAGCAATACACAATGAAAAAATGGATTTCCCTTATAATATGCTGCCTACTTATCATATTAGCTGCATGTAAAACTACCAGAACCACAACCAGCGACGTGTCAGTGGAAGATTCTTTGCGGGAGAAAAACAAAATGTCGATTCCCCTGTTGAGCCAGATCAATCGTTTGCCCGGGGTTACCATACAAAATGGAGTACCCGTCTTTACAAAAAAAGCCTCAAGTGTTTTTCCAGGGGCAAGCAGTGAGCCGTTGTATGTATTGGACGGTTATGTTGTTGGTAATTCGTTTCGATCTCTTAACCAACTTGTAAAAAATGTAAATGTGGAAAGTATAAAGGCACTTTCGGATTCCGATGCTTCAATCTATGGTTCAAGGGGGGGCAAGGGAGTTATCATATTAACTACTTATCAATAGCCGCATTAACTACTTTTGAATAAAAGAAAAGCCGACGTTTTACATCGGCTCTATAGGTTATATACGATGAACTTATTACATGCCATAAAAAAATTGTTCCCTTTTAATTTTTCCATCCTTTACCTTATACACCCCTATTTCTGATGATTTTGAACGCTGTCCAGAGGGTCTGTGTGTTGTATCCATTTCAAATTTTACCGAAAAATAGTCATCAGCAACCACGGGGTCAGAAGCCACACTGCTATGTACCTCAAAGGTATCTACCCACCATTCTGCTTTTCTTATCACGGCATCCATACCTTCCAAACGCGCCATTTCACTCTGGTCCTCCGTCTCGATACTTACAATATCGGGGCTGTACAATTCCTGATATGCTTTGGAATAATCACCTCCATTACAATATTTCACCAACTTGTTGGCAATTTCTTTTACGTCCCTGCTACTCGTTTTTTCTTTTGCTTCCATGTTTGTTGTTTTTTTTTGATTAATACCTTAAAGTACAACAATTCCTATTTTGAAAGTCATTGATTAACAAAACATTAATTGAATTAACATAAGTGCATAATACGCAATATTAAAACCAAAAACACAGGAGGGTTTAAAATAAACAGCTTGGTTAATTTAAGGTAATTTCAATTACTTCGTCAGCATTTAGATCTTGCTCACATTCTTGAAAACTGGGAGGTCCAAAAGTTTTCATCTTGGCATTGGAAAAACTATTCGAGGTGTTGTATACCGCAATACTAATATTCCCATCTGAATACTTTACACTATGAACATCTATCGTAAGCTTATTTTGGGAAGACCCAAAAAACGGGACAATCAATAAAAAAAGAAGTAGTTGTTTCATAAGATTTGGGATAGCCCGGTCGAAGATATGTTAAACGGCAATTCCAAGTAAAAATTACTTTTGGATACTATCAATTTTACCTATAAAAAGTTCATATAACTGCTGCGTTTTCGTACTGTCAGCGTAATTAACGAATAACTCCAAGGTGTCTTGATACACCAATCTTATTTTTGAGTTGGCCAAATTATCTACATATACGTATACCTTGTTCTCGCTAATTGAATCCCGAAAAACTCCCTTTTCCACTGCCATGGCAGAAAATCCATTTATCCTTTCCATGGAAGGAAGCCTATCTACCAGTTGAACATTATTAATCTCGGAAAAAGGCAACTCTATATAATATACCCCCGATAAAATTTGAAAACTATCATTTTCAATTTTGGTCCAATTCTTATAATGTGCAACAAATGCCAATATGCATACTACTATTGTCAGGACTACTATTAGGTTCCATAACCAGTGTCTCTTTCTTTTTGCTACCATACTGATCTATTCTTTAGGCTGCCTAAATTTTTCTAACCAAGCCAAGGTATGGCTAATTTTGGTGATTAAATTACTGGGCTTATTGGCAATACCATGACTTGCCCCTGGAATTTCCACCAAAACAGTCTCTACTTTTCTAAGTTTAAGGGCATGATATAATTGTTTTGCCTCACTAGGAGGTGTCCGTAAGTCATTCATTCCCACCATGACCATTGTTGGAGTCTCCACGTTTCCCACAAGTGATATGGGCGAAAATTTCCAATACGTCTCAAAATTTTCCCAGGGTTGGCCTGGATACCGTGAATCAGCATAATGAAAGTAATTATCAGCCACTAGGGTCTTACTTATCCAATTCATTACCGGTTTGGTCACCACGGCAGCTTCGAACCGATTGTTCTTGCCAATTATCCATGCAGACATTATGCCTCCAGCACTACCCCCAGTAACAAATAATTGATCTTCATGGGCAATACCACTTTGAATACAGTAATCCACGCCGTCCATAACGTCGTTATAATCCTCTCCTGGATAGTTATTGTATAAAAGATTTCCAAATTCTTCACCATAGCTGGTACTTCCCCTAGGGTTTGGATAAAACACAATATATCCAGCAGCAGCGTACAATTGCATCTCAGCTGAAAAACGATCTCCATAATTCAATATGGGGCCTCCGTGGTTTTCAACCAAAAACGGATACGTTTTACTGGAATCATAATGTGGCGGATATACCACCCACCCTTGGATATCACGTTGGTCAAAAGTAGACTTATACCACACTTCCTCAACTTTTCCCAATGTCCGGTAATCCAACAAGGCCGCATTAAGCGAGGTTATCTTAACAGTCTTTTGCTTAGGGTTTAAAACAGCCAACTCCGAAGGATATTCCGGTCTACTATGGGTATAAGCCAGCATCCCACTAGTGGAGAGACTAAATGAACCACCCGCATAGGGTCTTCCTATTGATGTCCCACCCAAGTCATTAGCCAATTTGCTGAGTTTACCGTCCAAAGAAATATATCCTATTTTACTGTTTCCTTTGTCATCATAGGAAAAATAGAGTCCGGTACTTTTGGCATCCCAAATAACATTGCGGATGCTCCTGTCAAGGGATTGGGAAATAACTCTTTTATTACTGCCATCCACATTCATGATATGTAGCTTTCTAACCTGATAGGCCTGTACCATATCCTCAAAACCTAGGTAGGCAATATACCTGCCATTTGGCGAAACCGCCGGACTGGTATCAGGCCCCTTCCTATCGGTAAGCACATTAATTTCTTCATGATGTACCCCTACTGAATAAATTTCGCTATTTCTAAAATCGTACTCCCAGTTTTCATTTCTATTTGCAGAAAAGAAAAGGTGTTTTCCATCTGCCGACCAGGAAATTGCCCCCTTGTGGTGGTAATTCCCTGAAGTCAGCTGTCGCACCGCCCCTCCATCTGCCGGGATTACAAACAAGTGGTTGAAACCTGGTTTTATGTATCCCTTACCATCTGCCTCATGGTATAACCTATCGGTAATTCTAGGAGTTTCGGCCCATTTAGCCCCTTTAGGTTTTTTTGGCATTTTGGTCAGGACCGGTGGCTCATTTTCGACATTCATGGAAAAGGCTAACTGGTCCCCCTGTGGTGCCCAGGTCAAGGAACTGGGAGTGAAAGGGAGCTGGGAAATATTGGCAATTTTACCAGATTCTATCCAATACATAAATAGTTCCGAACCTTCTTCCGTACTGCCCACAAAGGCCAATCGGTCTCCCTTAGGTGACCAACGTGGGCTGGTTTCATTGACTTCCCGTGATGTAAGTTTTTGGTGTTGTGATCCATCTGCACGAACCATCCATAGGTTGCCGACAGCCTTATCTTCCGTAATATCGAATCCCATTCGACGATATATTATCCAATCTCCATTTGGTGATATCTGGGGGTCGGAAACATACTCCAGATCAAAAACATCGAGATAGGAGAACTTGTTATCTTGGGCATTCCCCGTATACAAAAAGAAAATTAAAAATATAGGAAGGAGTGATTGTTTTAAGGACATTGTATTAGTTTTAAATTCAATTTTTAAACTTAATCAATAGCCAACATTAATACAAGCAGAATCCCATTTAAAGGGTTACAAAATCAAAATGGAATCCTTCAATATCTGTTTGATATATAACGCCCTTACCCCCTAAACAAAAAGAAGCGGTCCTTCATTTCTTCAATTGCCGCACTTTTATTTGTAATGATATAATTAATGGCTTCAGAGGTAAATCCTTTCCCCTTTTCGGTTAAGGAAATAATGTCATTTTCAATGCTGATCATATTATTTTTAAACGCAAGATCCAAGACCGATTTTGATCTTACTTTTTCCCAGTTAATATGTTCATTCAGATGATTTACATGCCTTTCCGAAGCTTCGTCATGATTTTGTAAATGAAGCAAGAAAGTGAGTAAATGAACTTCTATCTGTTGCCTTCTTTGTCTATATAATACTGAAATAAGCCCTCTGTTCGGTGCAAAAAGATAGACGGTTAAAAATAGCACTCCCAAAACGGTGGTTATGGATCCGGCGATTGAAGCATCGAGCCAATGCGCTACCCAATACCCGGCCAAAGCACCTATAATTCCAAAAATGACCGATATTATCAGCATTTTCTTAAGATCATTGGTCAATAAATAGGCCATCGCAGCGGGTGCGATCATAAGTGCTACCACCAATATAGCACCCACCGCATCAAAGGCCCCTACAGTGGTCACGGAAGCTGTTGTCATAAGTCCGTAATGCATTATAACAGGCGAAAAACCAAGTGTGGCGGCAAGCTCCTTATCAAAAGTACTTAGCTTAAGCTCTTTAAAAAATGTGAATAAAAGCGTGAGAGTTATCAGTAAAATAGTACCTATTACCCAAAGCGATTTTGGACCAAAATCGGCACCACTTATTAATACTCGATCAAAGGGTGCAAATGCCAGCTCCCCCAATAAAACGGCATCGATGTCCAAATGTATATCGTTCGCATTTTTGGCTATCAAAATTACGCCTATACTAAATAATGCCGGAAAAACCAGTCCAATCGCTGTGTCTTCTTTAACCAATCCTGTTTTTTGTATAAACTCCACCAAAACCACTGTAATGATCCCGGTCAGTGCTGCCAAAAGAATCAATACCGGAGAATTCAAATCTTCGGTCAAGAAAAAACCAACTACAATCCCTGGAAGAATGGAATGGCTTATGGCATCACTGATCATGGCCATTTTACGGAGCACCAAAAAGGTGCCGGGAATGGCACAGGCTACCGCCACAATACACGCTATTAATTGTATTTCCACCTGAGCACTAGACATACATGTTTTCTTGTTGGTTATACAAATTGGTGGCCATACCATATCCCTTTTCAGTAAGTGACCACATAGAACCGCTAACGGTTATATATTCCCTGCTTTCCAGTTTTTTAAGTGATTTTTTGGTATACCCTTGAAAATTATTCAGAATTTTTACGGCATGTGGATGCGAAATATCCTCGTGTGTTTTGGCAATGTTATACATAAACGCAAGCGTTTTGTGCAACTGAAGGTCGTTACGGTTTTTCCAATACCTG
>CAXMOE010000037.1:9268-12128 GCA_964194835.1 uncultured Flavobacteriaceae bacterium
TCCTTGAACAACAGCCCTCGTCCAGGAGAAAAAATAAAGGAAAAAACCACAAATGTGGCCGCAATCAATACAATTACCGGTCCCGTAGACAAATTATTGGAGCTAGCACTTACCGCTGTTCCCAACACTCCGGAAAAAGCCCCAAAAACAGCCGCCAAAAAAATCATTATTCCCAAACTGTTGGTCCATTGTCGGGCCGCTGCTGCTGGGGCCAGTAACATGGCACTCATTAAAACCACCCCAACGGTCTGTAAGCCAATAACTATGGCCAGAACAATCAAAAATGTAATCAGAACATCTAAAAAATGGGTATTAAATCCTAACGATTTTGTGTAGTCCACATCAAAAAGGAGTAGTTTAAATTCTTTCCAAAAGATAAGTATAACCATTAGACTAACACCGGCAACAATACTCATTAGCCATACATCGCTCTCTACCAAGGTCGCCGCCTGACCAAAAAGATATTTATCGAGTCCGGCCTGGTTGGCATTGGGCATTTTCTGTATAAACGTCAACAATAACATTCCAAAGCCAAAAAAAAGTGAAAGTATCAACCCCAGGGCCGTGTCCGATTTCAAATGTGTTTTTCTAACAATGCCCCGAATCCAGAAGGTGCCAATTAAACCACTGATCAGAGCTCCAATAAGCAGGGTATTGCTGTTTTTTGCCCCGGTAAGTAGAAAGGCAATCGCGATTCCTGGTAATGCTGCATGGGAAATGGCATCTCCCAACAAACTTTGTTTGCGCAATACAGCAAAACTTCCCAACATGCCACAAACAGCTCCGAGTACGGCAGTTCCCAAGGTAATGGTACGCAATGTATAATCGCTAAAAACCAATGAAAAATACTCTTGTAATGACATTACAGCTCGATTGTTATTTATTGTTGCACGCTTACTTTATAATTAATACCATAGGTCTTTGTTAGGTTATCATCGTTAAAGATGTCCTTCACCGGGCCAGTAGCTATTTTTTTTACATTTAAAAAGGTCACCCAGTCAAAATACTCGGGTACAGTCTGTAGGTCATGATGTACCACTACCACAGTTTTTCCGGCTTTTCGCAATTCCTTGAGGATATTTATAATGGCTTTTTCAGTAGTGGCATCCACTCCTTGAAAAGGCTCATCCATTAAATAAATACTTGCCTTTTGCACCAAGGCCCTTGCCAAAAATATCCGCTGTTGCTGCCCCCCGCTCAATTGACTTATCTGTCGGGATTTAAATTCGAGCATCCCTACTTTTTCCAGTGCCTCCAGGGCCGCTTTTTTCTCCTTTTGTCCTGGCCGTTTAATCCAGCCCAAACTTCCATAGGTGCCCATCATTACCACATCCAAGGCAGTAGTGGGAAAATCCCAGTCCACAGTTCCTTTCTGGGGTACATATGCTACGTGATCATGTTGTTTTTTATAGGGTTTGCCAAATATTTTGATGCTGCCAGCGATGGGTTTAATGATATCCAAAATAGATTTTATAAGGGTAGACTTACCAGCACCGTTGGGCCCTACAATAGCCATAAGAACGCCCTCAGGGATCGCAAGATCTATATCCCACAATACCGGCTTATAGTTATAAGCAACGGTAAGATCGTCCACGGTAATGGCTATTTTTTCCTTCATTTGCCTGTCTGTAACTATTTCGTGTTTTGTCTCCAGCATACCCAACTATTATTTCAAAGCATTTACAATTTTATTTACATTGTACCGAAACATGCCCACATAAGTGCCCTCTGCCGTTTCTTTGGTCCCCAAAGCATCTGAAAACAATGTTCCGCCAATGGCCACTTCGTGCCCCTTGGATTGTACTGATGCCTGTAAAGCCTCTATGGTTCTTTTTGGAACGGAACTTTCCACAAAAATGGCTTTTACATCCTTTTCCATAATAAATTTGGCCAATTCCTGAACATCTTGTACGCCTGCCTCCGTTGCTGTGGAAATCCCTTGAAGCCCAACTACCTCAAAACCATACGCCTGCCCAAAATAATTGAACGCATCATGGGCAGTCACCAAAATTCGCTTTTCCTCCGGAAGTGACTCTATCATAGCTTTGATATCGGCTTCGAGTAAATCGAGTTCGCTTAAATATTTCCTACTGTTTTCTTCGAATAAAACTGCATTTTCGGGCCTGACCTCTTTGAGTTTTTCCGTGATATACTTGGTAATTTTCTTCCAAAAGCTGATGTCGAACCATATATGGGGATCGTAATTGGAAGCAAAATACTCCGAACCTATCAACTCACTTTCATCAATGGCATCGGCAACAGCGATGGTCTTTTTACCTTGACTTTCCATTTTTTCAAAAACTTCAACCAATTTTCCCTCCAAGTGCAGACCTCCATAAATCACAATATCCGCTTCAAACAATTTACTGACATCGCCTTCACTGGCCTTATATAAATGGGGATCCACACCACTTCCCATGAGACCTTGCACCTTTATGGCATCGCCCCCAATGTTTTGTACCATATCCGTAATCATAGTTGTGGTGGTTACTATATTAAGCTTGTCATTTATATCTTTTTCCGATTTGGTCTTACACCCAAAAACAGTAATCGCCACTAGAAATATAATATAATGCTTCATCCTTTTTTAATTAATTGGGTATTCTAAATTTTATTCCAGCGTCTTGCAAAATACTTTAACCGATGGTAATGTAATTTCCTGCAATTCTATCTCCTTGTATCTTTGAGGTTTTTAAATAGACAAGCCCAATGGAACTATAGATTAATGCCTTGAAATAGCCGGTTTTTGTCGTAAAAACTTCCGCAGCCATAGAGCCCCAACTCAGAAATTGAATCAATCGTTTTGCAGCTTTCATTCCATTTTTTTTATATATAAATTAGCTGCAATTTGCCCGGAAAT
>CAXMOE010000037.1:12138-18570 GCA_964194835.1 uncultured Flavobacteriaceae bacterium
GATGTAAAATGAACCATCGAACTCTTCTTTTTCGAGGACCTTTATTCGATCCCCCAAGGCTATGTTGTTCTTATCTAAAAATTTCAAAAAAGGGGCAGTAGAATCCTTGACCCCAACACAAATGCCAACGGATGGAATAGGGAGCTTATTTAATAGTTGCTTATCCCTTTCCTTAAATTCCCCATTTTTGGATGGAATAGAATCCCCATGTGGGTCAAACCTGGGAAAATCTAATAATTCATCTATTTTATCAATTAACTTTTCGCTTTTAATATGCTCTAATTGTTCTGCCACCTCATGTACCTCATCCCATGTAAAGTGCAATTTTTCTACTAAAAACACCTCCCATAATCGATGCTTTCTAACAATAGATAATGCCGTTTTTGTTCCTGTGGAAGTTAGCGAAACTCCCTGATACTTTATGTAGTCCACAAAACGTTTTTCTGACAATCTCTTCACCATATCCGTTACTGAAGAAGGTTTGGTTTCCATCTGTTGTGCTATGGCGTTCGTAGAAACCGCTCCCTCCCCATTTCGTCCTAAATGAAAAATGGTCTTTAAATAATTCTCTTCTGAATGGGTCACAATAAAGCTTTTGACAAAAATACGTTTTTATTTGCAAAAACATATTTTTAGATATATCTAAATTTATTTTTATCTTTGCAAAAACAATGTAGTGAAAAAAACATTTATTTATTTCGGGTGTGCCATGTTTACAATAATGCCTATGTTGGTATCATGTGATAATTTTGAACCGGAAGCTCTTGCAGAAAATGAGCTACTTGATGGGCCCATTGAGGACCTTAGCAATGCACAATCCAGACAATTTTTGGCTGGCGATATTGCATTTAATGATGCTGTTTTTACATCCCAAAGCGGATTAGGACCAACCTTTGTTGCTACCAGTTGTGCAAGTTGCCATGGTGGAGACGGCAAAGGCCACCCCTTTAGCACCCTTACCCGGTTTGGGCAATCGGGACCTGGTCAAAATTTATTTTTGGAATTAGGGGGTCCACAATTACAAAACAGGGCATTACCGGGATTTGAACCTGAACAAATTCCTACAGGAGCTACCTTCACAAAACTTACTCCTCCCGCAATCACGGGTCTCGGATTTTTGGAATTGGTTTCGGATGAGGACATTATCGCAATGTCGGATGCCAACGATGCAGATGGTGATGGAATCTCTGGAGTCCCTAATTGGATTGAGCCCCCACCATTTGTAACATTATTTCCAAATTCCATTTCCCAGGGCGGAAGGTACATTCACAGGTTTGGCAAAAAAGCCGCCGCCTACGATTTGCTTCATCAAACAATAAACGCATACAACCAAGACATAGGCATAACATCTGTCCAGAATCCCATTGATGTTTTTTCTGGTTTGGAAATAGAGCCTGAAGTGGATCAAAATACCGTCAACGATGTTGTTTTTTACCTTCAAACATTAAAGGCGCCTATTCAGCGATACAAAAATGAGACTGAAGTGATACAAGGTAGCGCCCTATTTGAGGAGATAAATTGTGTTGGATGTCATAAGTCTACTTTAATAACTGGATTCTCTTCTATTTCAGGTCTTTCCAATGTAGTTTTTCATCCATATACAGATTTGCTGTTGCACGACATGGGACCAGATCTGGATGATGGATATACAGAAGGCAATGCAGAAACTTATGAATGGAGAACACCACCACTTTGGGGTCTGGGCCTATCTCCAAACTCACAGGGCGGGCAATTTTTTTTAATGCACGATGGCAGGGCGCAGAACATAGAGGAAGCCATATTGCTCCATGGAGGAGAAGCTTCCAATAGTAAAATGCAATACGAAAATCTAACACAATCGGAAAAGGAAGCCTTGATAACTTTTTTGAAATCGCTCTAAAAATGAAAAGAGAATCCTTTATTAAAACTTGTTCTGTTGGGTGTTTGGGGTTATCCGCTTTTGGACTTCTAACTACCCAAAGTTGCATGAGTTCTAAGATAATTTCAGCTTCTATAAGCAATGACCATCTGATTATACCCATATCGGCTTTTGAAAAAATAAAAAATGAACAAAAAAGTTATCGGCTTTATGTAATTGCACAAAATGATAAACTTCAATATCCAATTTGTATTTATCGACTAGGAGAAAATGATTATAAAGCATTGCTCATGCGATGTACACACCAAGGGACAGAGCTTCAGGTTTTTGGAGACAAACTTCAATGCCCAGCTCATGGAAGCGAGTTTGGAAATCAAGGAAACATAACCAATGGTCCCGCGAGTAAAGATTTAAGAACCTTTCTGGTTAAAATTGCCGATAACGAACTAAATATATTACTTAAATGAATATAAAATATGCCTTGCCACTGCTTCTTTCCACCCTATTTTTTGGCAATTTCGCATCGGGTCAAATTGATAGTACACTTTTAAAAGGAAAGTCGGTTGACACCTTGTCGCAATCATTAAATATGGATGCCCCCTATAATCGTCCTTTTATGGACCTAGAAAAATTGCCCGTCTCATTGGGGGGTTATATGGAGGTAAATTGGCAGAAGCTTGGAACCGATGGTATAAGTGAGGGTCACCAATTCCAAGCGAGAAGACTTACGATTTTTGTAGCTTCGACGATTTCAAAAAGGCTGAAATTCTTATCTGAGATAGAGTTTGAAGAAGGAGGAAGGGAAATAGCTATAGAATTTGCCTCGTTGGATATGGAATTTCATCCTATGTTTAATTTAAGAGGCGGTATTATTTTAAACCCAATAGGCGCCTTTAATCAAAATCATGATGGCCCCAAATGGGAATTCACCGATCGTCCCATCTCTGCCTCCCAAATGTTGCCATCCACATGGAGTACGCCTGGTTTTGGCGTGTATGGAAAGCACTATTCCAAAGGTTGGATGTTTGGGTATGAAGCCTATTTCACAGGTGGTTTCGACGATACGATTATAGATAATGAGGAAAACAAAACCTTCTTGCCCGCAACTAAGGAAAATCCAGAACGGTTTGAAGAAGGCAACACTCTTTTTACCGGAAAAATTGCTATGAGAAAAAATACAATCGGAGAATTAGGGCTTTCCTATATGGGGGGAGCTTATAACACTTTTGAGGATGATGGTCTTCAATTAGATGACAAAAGAAGATTAGATGTATTTGCAGTGGACTTTAATACCCGCTTACCAAAACTTAATACCGTTATTACTGCCGAGTGGGCATGGGTAAAGGTAAATGTTCCCACGACCTTTACCCAACAATTTGGGGATAAACAGCAAGGTGGATTTGTAGATATAGTTCAACCTATCCTAAAGAAAGAAATGTTGGGTTGGAAAAATGCGACATTAAATTTGTCTTGCCGTTTGGAGTATGTGGATTGGAATGTGGGATCATTTAATGAAACCAATGGGAATATTGCCGAAGACATTTGGAGTGTAATGCCTGCTATCAGTTTTAGACCGACCCCGCAAACCGTCCTTAGGTTGAACTATCGTCATTCAGAGCAAAGAGACTTATTGGGGAACCCTCCGTCCATCACGGGAGGCTTTATTTTTGGCCTTTCTACTTATTTCTAGAACAGTATCCTTGAAATCTTAAACATCGTTTTCTCCTGCTTCATTATTGTATCCGAATTTGGACTATCTTCCGGTAACCTGTATACCATGGCGAAGTACGACTACATTATTATAGGAGTTGGGGCCGCCGGACTAATGCTTGCCGATACCTTGGGCAAGGAACCTTTATTTAAGTATATGTCGATCTTATTATTGGACAGGGACGCCAATATGGCCAACGACCGTACATGGTGATTTTGATTCTATGATCTATTATTATTGGATTTTTTGTACAATAATAATGGCAAAGGTCGACACATCTTTGAAACACTGTTCAAAAACAGAGATCCACAAGATGTTTTTAAATTTTTGGATGAGGAAACCAATATTTGGGAGGATCTAAAAATCATTGGTGGATCCCCTACTAAAGAATTTACGATAGTGCTATTTCGAAGATGGTTGTAGTCTTATTTTTCGGATAAAATAATACATCGGATGTTTAGCAAAGTAGAATGGGCTTCAAAGAATAATCTTTAGAACAGTCCGAAAGAAATTATGTTATCTTCGTCAACCAACCCAGAAATTTGTACTCTGTCTAAAATAAAACATGCAAGACAATCAAGATAAAATCAGTTTGCTTCTCAGCAAACTGGAAGCACTTTTAAAAAGACACGAAAATTTTGTAAAAGAAATTAACCAATTACGGGAAGAAATAACCCTCCTGAAAACACCCGAAACAGCAAAATCTGTAGAAATAGAGGAGATGGAAATAGAGGAGTTGGTTGAGGATAAGCCAAAATATTCCTCAAATACATCTTCACGCAAACTATATAGAGATGCAAATCAACATATTTTAGGGGGTATATGCTCGGGATTGGCAAATTACTTTGGTATAAATCGGTTCTTAGTACGCTTTCTTTGGGTAGTCTTCTCCTGCTTTATTGGCGTTGGGATTCTTGCTTATATATTACTTTGGATTATAATCCCAAAAGGTGCAAAAACCACGATCTCTCAAAAACAACCTCAACAACCTCAACAACCTGAATCAGTTCCTGTTCAACATTCAACTCCTCAGAAGGATGCATCCAAAGGCATGAAGCCAGATCTGGAGAATTTTATAGGTGCAAATCTTATCAACAAAATAGGTATAGCCATAACAATTATTGGCGTAGCAATAGGCGCAAAATATTCTATTGATAACGACTTAATAAGCCCTCTGACTAGAATAATATTAGGGTATCTAGTTGGATTGGGACTATTAGGATTTGGTATTAAATTAAAGAAAAACTATGAAAATTTTAGTGCAGTTTTGGTTAGCGGGGCTATGGCAATCATGTATGTTATTACCTATATAGCATACAATTTTTATGCCCTGTTTCCCCAAATATTCACCTTTGTCCTAATGCTTCTATTTACGGTTTTTACAGTTTTAGCGGCAATAAAATACAACAAACAGCTCATTGCCCATATAGGATTGGTCGGAGCATACGCCGTACCTTTCCTTTTAAGCGAAGGTCAGGGAGAAGCTATCGTACTTTTTAGTTATATGGCTATTATAAATTTTGGAATCTTGGTCATTGCATTTAAAAAGTACTGGAAACCTCTATATTTTGCATCCTTCCTTTTAACATGGCTTATCTACTTTACATGGTTTTCTTCAAATTACCAAACTGAGGAACACTTCGGATTAGCACTGACTTTTCTATTTATATTCTTTACAACATTCTATCTAACTCTACTTGCGTACAAACTACTTCAAAAAGAAAAGTTTAATACATCCGATGTACTGCTGGTCCTAGCCAATTCATTTGTTTTTTATGGTATTGGTTACGCAGTCCTGTCGGATCATCAGACAGGGGAACAATTATTAGGAGCATTTACACTTTGCAATGCATTAATACATTTCATGGTAGGTGCAATAATTTACAGACAAAAACTTGCTGATAAAAACTTGTTTTATCTTATCACCGGAATGGTATTGGTTTTTATCACAATTGCTATTCCTGTTCAGCTGGATGGAAATTGGGTTACCTTGTTATGGGTTGGTGAAGCCGCTCTCCTTTTTTGGATAGGTAGAATAAAAAGTGTTCACATTTATGAGAACATATCTTATGCCCTCATGACTCTAGCAGTTTTCAGCATTTTTCAAGACTGGGTAACCGTATATCATGGATCCTATTTTAATGAATCAACAAGAAGAATAACCCCATTGTTCAATATTCATTTCTTAACTTCATTGCTTTTTATTGCAGCTTTCTCCTTCATTACTGTATTAAATGGTAATAAAAAATACCATTCTTATTTTGACTCACGGAACGGTTTATTGCAGTTAATTTCTTTTTCTATCCCAGCTATTCTATTGACTACAATCTTTTTTGCTTTTAGAATGGAATTGGCAAATTATTGGGACCAGCTCTTTGAAGATTCATTGATAACAATCAATTCAGAAACGAACCAATATCCTACCGAATATTACAATTATGATTTAAGAAAATTTAAAACAATTTGGTTAATCAACTATACATTATTGTTTTTGTCAATCCTATCATTCATTAATATTAAAAAGATTAAAAATAGGAATTTGGGCATTATCAATCTTGGTTTTAATGCTTTGACTGTTATCGTCTTTTTAATTCAAGGCCTGCTTGCAATAAGCCAGTTAAGGGAAAGTTACTTGGAACAAACCCTAGCCGAGTATTATCAATCAAATATTTTTAATATTGGAATAAGATACGTTTCATTTGCATTTGTTCTGCTCTTACTGATTTCATGTTATAAATACATTCAACAGAAATTTATAAGAATAGATTTTAAAATGGCTTTTGATTTTTTACTCCATATAACTATTCTGTGGATCATGAGCAGTGAGCTAATTCATTGGATGGACATGGCCGGATCCACCCAA
>CAXMOE010000037.1:18580-18938 GCA_964194835.1 uncultured Flavobacteriaceae bacterium
TGCGTTACTCCTAATTGTTCTAGGTATTTGGAAGAACAAGAAATACCTGCGTGTTGGTGCAATTGTATTATTCTCGATTACCCTGATTAAACTTTTTGTCTATGATATTTCTCACCTCAATACAATTGCAAAAACTATTGTTTTCGTATCGTTGGGAATACTTCTTTTAATAATTTCGTTTCTATACAACAAATACAAACATAAAATATCCGATGAAAGTGAAAGCTAAGTTCGTCACATACATAGTGCTAATTCTATGTTCATTCGGGTATGGACAAATTAATGATTACAATCATAAGAGAGAATTACAGGGAATAACGGCCCAATGGCATAAAGTGGTTTTACCTGAAGATATTTT
>CAXMOE010000038.1:0-18894 GCA_964194835.1 uncultured Flavobacteriaceae bacterium
CGGCATAGGTCAATCCTCCTTTTGCCTTTACAAAGGAGATTACTTCCTTTACACGCTTTTTATCCTTATTGTAGTTTTTGACTGAATTGATCAACCATTTTTTTTTATCTTTTGAACAATGGTTCAAAACATGTATCAAGGGCAGGGTCATTTTTTGTTCCTTAATATCAATTCCTGTTGGCTTCCCTATTTTTTCTTCACTGTAATCAAACAGGTCATCCTTTATTTGAAAAGCCATTCCAATGAGTTCTCCAAATTTTCGAAAAGTCTCCACATCTGGTGAATCCGGCCTTACCGAACAGGCTCCCAAACTACAACAGGCAGCTATCAACGTTGCTGTTTTCTGGCGAATAATATCATAATAGACCTCCTCTGTAATATCCAGTCTTCTAGTTTTCTCAAGTTGTAACAACTCTCCCTCACTCATTTCCCGTACTGCAATTGAGATAATTTTCAGTAAATCAAAATCACCATGATCTATAGACAATAATAATCCTTTGGACAGCAGGTAATCTCCAACCAGTACTGCTATTTTATTTTTCCATAGGGCATTAATTGAGAAGAATCCTCTACGTTTATGACTTTCATCTACCACATCATCGTGCACCAAGGTAGCGGTATGTATTAACTCTATAACCGATGCTCCGCGATATGTACGTTCGTTGACCTCCCCGTTATTGAGGAGTTTTGCAGTAAGGAAAACAAACATTGGTCGCATTTGCTTTCCCTTGCGATTTACAATGTAATACGTTATCCTATTAAGTAGGGCTACCTTAGAAGACATGGATTCATGGAACTTTTTTTCAAAAAGTTCCATTTCCTGGTTCACCGGTTCCTTTATTCTAGCTACTACCTTCACGTATAATAATTTCCCAAAAGCTATGGGGCTGGATTTAGTCGTGTAAAATTAGTCAAAATAAAGAGGTTTGGAAACTCTAAAGGACAAGCTTAACGTAAAAATAGAGCAACGAATCTTCAGGAAGCAAAGATAAGGGTCCTATGACTTATTAGCCAGTTGTCCACAAGCGGCGTCAATATCTTTTCCACGAGAACGTCGAACCGTTACGGTAATGCCATTCCGCTCCAAAACATCCACATACTTCTCAATGGCAGAATTGGATGCCTGTTGGAATTCCCCATCATCTATGGGGTTATATTCTATTAAGTTTACTTTGGAAGGCGCAAAGTTGCAAAAATCAACCAATGCATCCATATCCCTTTGTGTATCATTTATTCCTTCCCAAACTATATACTCATAAGTAATTCTACTTTTGGTCATTTTATACCAATATACCAACGCTTCTCGCAAATCGGCCAATGTAAAAGTGGCGTTAAACGGCATTATAGAGGTTCTAACATCATCAATTGCGGAATGTAGGGACACGGCCAATTTAAATTTAACCTGATCGTCTGCCATCTTCCTGATCATTTTGGGTATCCCAGACGTGGAAACAATAATTCGCTTTGGAGATATACCCAACCCTTCTGGAGAGCTGATCTTATCAATAGCCTTTAATACGTTGTTATAGTTCATTAAGGGCTCTCCCATGCCCATAAAAACAATATTACTTAAAGGTCTATCAAAATATAATCGACTTTCGTTATCAATGGCAACGACTTGGTCATAAATCTCATCCGGATTTAAGTTTCGCATACGTTTTAATCGGGCAGTAGCACAAAACTTGCAATCCAAACTACAACCAACCTGACTGGAAACACAGGCAGTAGTTCTTGTTTTGGTAGGAATAAGTACGGACTCCACAACCAAGTCATCGTGCAGACGTACAGCATTTTTGATAGTACCATCCTTACTACGCTGCATTTGGTCTACCTTGATATGATTTATCACATAATTGGCCGATAACAGCTGTCTGGTCTCCTTGGAAATATTGGTCATCACTTCAAAAGAATGGGCAGATTTCTGCCATAACCATTCATACACCTGGTTACCTCTAAAAGGTTTATCTCCCTGACTTACAAAGAAACTTCTTAGCTGTTCCTTGGTCAAAGCACGTATGTCCTTTTTTTTTATTATCTCCATTATTAAAGATTAGCTAATTCCTTAAAAAAAATCCCGCCTGTCCAAATTGAAAGAAGGACATGGGCGGGATTGAATTAGCATATAAACTATATTATATAATAAGCATAGCATCCCCGTAGGAATAGAACTTATACCCTTCGATAATTGCTTCTTTATAAGCTCTTTTCATTAAATCATGCCCCATGAATGCAGAAACCATCATCAATAAGGTAGATTTCGGTAAATGAAAATTAGTGACCATGCAATTGGCTATACTAAAATCATAGGGAGGAAATACAAATTTATTGGTCCATCCATCAAAAGTATTCAAAGTATGCACTGAAGATACAGCGCTTTCCAATCCCCTCATTGCTGTAGTACCAACGGCACAAACTCGCTTCTTTTTTATTTTGGCATTGTTTACAATTTCAGTAGCATTTTCATCAATAACCAATTCCTCACTGTCCATCTTGTGTTTGGACAAATCCTCCACCTCAACAGGGTTGAATGTCCCCAAACCTACATGCAAGGTAACTTCTGCAAAATCTATCCCTTTAATTTCTAAACGTTTTAGCAAATGCTTGGAAAAATGTAGTCCGGCTGTCGGCGCAGCCACAGCACCTTCATGCTTGGCATATATAGTTTGATATCGCTTCTCATCTTCTGGTTCTACAGATCTCTTAATATACTTGGGCAGGGGAGTTTCTCCCAAATCCTTTAATTTCCTTCGGAAATCAGTATAGGATCCGTCGTATAAAAAACGTAAGGTCCTTCCTCTAGATGTAGTATTGTCTATAACTTCCGCCACCAAATTTTCATCATCCCCAAAATAGAGCTTGTTTCCAATTCGTATTTTTCGTGCAGGATCTACCAATACGTCCCAAAGTCGTTGTTCCTCATTCAATTCTCGAAGCAAAAAAACTTCGATCCTTGCTCCTGTTTTTTCCTTATTACCATATAATCTAGCTGGAAACACCTTAGTATTATTTAGCACCATAACATCACCTTCATCAAAATAATCTATAAGGTCCTTGAACATTTTATGCTCTATTTTTCCGGTATCCCGATGAACGACCATTAATTTGGATTCGTCCCTATTTTCAGAGGGGTATTCAGCCAATAAATCGTTTGGAAGTTCAAAACTGAAATGCGATAATTTCATTTATTTAAAATTTTGATTTAGTAATATTTTAGAAAATATATTTCCATTTTAAAGGTTGCAAATATACAACCCTGAAACAGGGGATGTCAAGTAAATGGTCCATTAAATCAAATTTAGACCGTATCGACGTTAAACTGCATTTCTTCCAAATCTTTCCAAAAGTCCGGATAGGATTTTGAAACTACCTCAGCATCATTGATATACAAAGAGGTTTTTAGTGCCAAAGGACCAAATGCCATTGCCATTCTATGATCGTTATACGTATCTATTACCACTTCGCTTATAATATCATTAGCGGGCATCAAAGTCAATGTTTTGTCCGTTACAGAAATAGTTGCCCCTAATTTGGATAGCTCTGCTTTAAGAGCTTCCAGTCTATCTGTTTCCTTAATCTTTAATGTATGCAGTCCGGTAAGATAGCATCCCAATCCCAATCCGACACAAGTAACCGCTATGGTCTGTGCAATATCGGGAGCATTGGCCAAATCTAATTCCACTCTTTTATTCAATCCATTTTCTACTGGAACAGCCACTTTTTTAAGAATTATCCCATTTTCTACAAAGGAGGTTTCAACTCCAAAGATCCTGTAGACATCCGATAACACACTATCGCCCTGAAGACTACTCTTCTTATAGGAAGATAATTTTATTTCCGTCCCAATACTAGCTAAGGCCACAATGCCATAGAAATAGGACGCTGAACTCCAATCGGACTCCACCACTAGATTTGTTTTGTCTACCCAGGCTTTATGTGATACCCGTATTATATTCCCCTCAAAAGAGCTTTCCACACCTATTTTTGTCAACAGAGCCAAAGTCATTTTAATATATGGTACTGAGGTGATTTTACCAACCAGTTCCAATTCCAATCCATTTTGTAAATTAGGGGCAATTAATAACAGTGCTGAAATATATTGACTACTGATATTTGCCGGCAAACTTACCTTGTATTTCTTTAGTGTTCTTCCTTTAATTCTTATGGGTGGATAACCTTCATTATTTACGTATTCAATGCTTGCGCCCAAACCTCTTAAAGCTTCCACCAATACTTTTATGGGGCGTTGTGTCATACGTTCAGAACCTGTTAGAATTACCTCCTTGCCCTCTTGTGATGCAAAATAGGCAGTTAAAAAACGCATGGCAGTACCGGCATGATGTATATCCACTTCTCCTTGTTGAATCTGCAAGCCTTTTTTCATGACCCGTGCATCATCGGAATTGGACAAATTATCAATCTCAATATTGGGGTATAACGCCTGTAATAATAAAAGCCGATTTGACTCACTTTTGGAGCCGGTGATTTTTATGTCGGAAAGTATATGGTCACTTGGTGGAGCAGAAAGATGTAACTTCAATTTTTATTGTATTTTCAAAATAATTGTTAATTCCTAAATCACCATGAATCATTCAATGCCAGTATCATGGTAAAAAGACAAATATAACACTATTTGAGTTTTTTATTGTTCTGATGCCTGTCATGATCTCTTTCTGCTTTTAGATGCAATTTTTTGTCGAAAGCCGTTTGTAAATCTATCCCGGTCTGATTTGCCAAACAGAGTACCACAAAGAGTACATCGGCCAATTCCTCCCCTAAATCCTTTTCTTTATCGGACTCCTTTTCGCTCTGTTCCCCATAGCGGCGTGCAATAATTCGGGCTACTTCGCCAACTTCTTCGGTAAGCTGAGCCATATTGGTCAATTCATTAAAGTAACGGACCCCATGTTCTTTAATCCAAATATCCACCGCGTGCTGTGCGTTTTCTATCTTCATTATTCCTTGTTTTTCGTATCAACTAATATCGTTACAGGACCATCATTCAACAATTCCACTTTCATATCTGCCCCAAAATTGCCTGTCCCCACACTTTTTCCTAGGTCACTTTCAAGTTGCAGTACGAACTTGTCATACAAAGGAATGGCTATCTCGGGCTTCGCAGCCCTTCTATAGGACGGTCTATTTCCCTTTTTAATGGCTGCGTGCAGGGTAAACTGACTTACCACCAAGGCATCACCATTAACCTCCAATAAGGATTTATTCATGGTTCCCTTGTCATCATTGAATATCCGAAGGTTTACTATTTTTCTAGATAGCCATTCAATATCTTCCTGGGTATCAACCTCTTCGATACCCAATAAAATCAGTATTCCTTTCCCTATTTTAGAAACAATATTTCCTTCAATGGTAACATTCGCCTTGGAAACTCTCTGAATAACCGCCCTCATTTATTTTTCACTGTATATATCTGTCCTATATGCACCCTCATCACCGGTTACCATTTGCACATAGCTTTTGTATCTGCTCCATGCAACTTCATCTTTTTCCAATGCCTCCTTAACTGCACAGTTCGGCTCATCCAAATGAAGGCAATTGTTGAATTTACATGCATTTTTTAACTTAAAGAATTCTGGAAAATAATCGCCAATCTCATCTTTTTCCATGTCTACTATCCCAAACCCCTTTATTCCGGGAGTATCTATGATCCGTGCATCAAAATCCAAATCGTACATTTCCGCAAAAGTCGTGGTATGCAGACCTTGCAGGTGATGCTTGGATATTTCCGCTGTTTTTAAATCCATCTGAGGTTGAAGGGAATTGATCAAGGTAGATTTGCCAACCCCTGAATGTCCGGAAAACATACCGACTTTCCCATGCATTAGTTCCTTTACCTTATCTACATTTTTACCTGTTTTGGCTGAAATTCCCAAACAGGCATATCCGATTTCCCGATATAAGGCTGCCAAATATTTAACTTCAGCAAGTTCATCACTATCATAGGTATCCACTTTATTAAAAAGCAAGATTACAGGAATTTCATAAGCTTCAGAGGTGACCAAAAACCGATCTATGAAACTGGTAAAAGTTGTGGGATTATTGAGGGTAACCATTAAAAAAACTTGGTCCAGATTGGCAGCAATAATATGTGTCTGTTTGGAAAGCTTTACCGATTTTCGAATTATATAATTCTTCCGATCTGCAATTTCTGAGATGACTCCAACAGTTTCATCCCCAACTTTTTCAAGCTTAAACCCCACTATATCGCCGACTGCAATTGGGTTGGTACTTTTTATTTCTTTGATGCGGAACTTCCCTTTTATCCTGCATTCATAAAAACTACCATCGTCGGCTTTTACAATATACCAACTACCTGTAGATTTATATACAATGCCCTTCATCATTGACCCTTATAATTTTTACAAAGAAACAACAAACCATTTATACTTTTACTTATACTTGACCGTTAACAATTTTAAATAACCAATTAATAATTCAAATCATGATAAAAATATTATTTGTTGCCTTTATTGCATTAGCAGCTACTGTTGACGTAAGTGCACAACAATTTAAGGTAATTACCAGTATAGAATCGATTGTTCCAAACGGACTAGGAAGATCCCGAATTATCAGTGCATTGGAGGATAAGGACTATAAGGAGTATTCCAGTATTCAATCAGACGAGGACAATACGCGAAATAAATCCAAGAGGGGTGAAATACGTGTCAAAAACTTTGAGGAAACAAAATTATTGAACTTTTACAATGTTGGCGGTATCCGTTTCCAAAACATCGCTGCCAATGATGCCATTATAACTTCTAAAATAAATACAATGATTGCCGAAGGATGGGAGCTAGCTTTTGTGACCAGTGCTGTGGAAAGTGAAGGTGGAAAAGGAGATGGTAAGGGAATTTTTATTACCCGCTATATCTTTAAGAAATAACTAATGTGAGTAGATAAAAAAATCCCAACCGAAAGTTGGGATTTTTTTTGTTTCCTATTTAGACTTAATCAACAATATATATCCTTCCCCCGGCGGTGGTATTCTTGTTCACCTCTTTAGGTTTACCATACACATGTGCATCTCCACCTGCCGTTACACTAATGTCTATCTTTTCGGAAGCATATACCTCTGCTTCCCCACCCGCTGTAATCTTTACACTGGAAATGGCCGATTTTAAGTTTTTCCCCTCAAATATTCCCCCAGTATTTAATACAATGGTTTGATACTTAGCTAGGCCAGAAGCTTCAATGATTCCTCCAGTAACCGCTCTAATATTTACATCACCAACATCCAAACCTACATTTAACTGTGCACCTTCTTGAGCCCTTAGTTCAATTTTGTCTTGTTTTACCAGCTCATTACAGGTAATTTTTGCGCCTTCATTTCCATCAATTATGTCCAATTGTTCATAGTATACCTCTATAAAGGTATGTTCCCCCTGAAATTTTTTGTTCAATTGCATTCGAATCTTAAGGGTTCCGTCATTGTTTACAATTTTGATGTCATCAACATTGCTTCCTTTTATCAATACCCTGTTTTCGTCTGATTGAATTAGGTTCACTTCAATAAGATCAAACACTTTGATTTCATTGAAATCCCCTACTTCTTTATCAATAGTTCGTTGGGCAAAGCTGGTTAGTGCCACAAACACCAAACCAAGTGTAATTAGCTTTTTCATTCCTATATTCTTTTATGTTCGTATTAAAGATGACAATTAAATGGATTTGTTACAGTTTCCACAAAAAAAAAGCGAAAAAAAATCCCGGCCTAATAGTCGGGATTTTTAGTTAACCGTTAATTATCTTCTCCTGATGATTTATGGATTCTTGGTGGATGGCTTTAAACATCCGCAATACAAATTCTTCGCTTAATCCTTTTGACTCCCCTTCCAAAATCATACTACCCAAAATTGCATTCCATCTATTGGTCTGCAATACCGCAACGTTCCGCTGCTTCTTAAGTTCTCCAATTGTATCGGAAACCTTCATTCTTTTACCAAGAATATCTATCAACTGATTGTCAATGATATCAATCTGTGCCCTGGAAGTACTCATTTTTTTACTGTATTCCTCTTCTTTATCGGTTTCTTTTCTAATTTTAAGATCCTTCATAATCTGTACCAAAGAGGATGGGGTTACCTGCTGAGCAGCATCACTCCAAGCATTGTCCGGATCATGGTGGGTCTCTATCATTAGCCCATCGAAATTAAGGTCCAAAGCAGTTTGGGAAACTTCAAGAACCATATCCCTTTTACCGTTAATATGGGATGGATCATTGATTATTGGTAAATCCGGAAACTTCGTTTGTAATTCAATGGCCATTTGCCATTCAGGGATGTTTCTATACTTAGTCTTTTCGTACGTGGAAAAACCTCTATGAATGACACCTAAATTATTAATATCAGCAGTATACAAGCGTTCTACAGCTCCCAACCATAAGGATAAATCAGGATTTACCGGGTTCTTTATCAAAACCACCTTATCTGTACCTTCCAAAGCATCGGCAATTTCCTGAACAATAAATGGGCTAACCGTTGATCGGGCGCCGATCCACAGTAAATCGACATCATGTTCCAAAGCCAAATCTACGTGGGCTCGGTTCGCAACTTCGGTGGCTATTTTTAATCCGGTCTCCTCTTTTACTTTTTGCAACCACTTGAGTCCAATGGCCCCCACTCCCTCAAAATTACCTGGTCGAGTTCTGGGTTTCCATATTCCGGCTCGATAATAGTTTACGTCCGTATCTTTTAATTCATGTGCTATTTTCAACACCTGTTCTTCAGTCTCAGCACTACATGGGCCAGCGATTACCAATGGATGTTCCAATCCCATATCGTCTAACCATGTTCTCATTTGTTTCGAATTTTCCATTTGTATGTTCTAATTTTTGTTAAGTGGTATTCCTTTTAATATTTCCTTTATTTTATTGGTATTGTTCATTTCATTATATATGCCCTCATAATTGCCTTCCAATAACATTTGTTTAAAAGCCTCAAGATTTTGGATGTATTCTTCCAGAGTTTCTACCACATTTTCTCTGTTCTGTTCAAAAATGGGCGTCCACATAGCCGGAGAACTTTTGGCCAAGCGTACAGTACTTTCAAATCCACTTCCCGCCATGTCAAAAATATCACGTTCATTCTTTTCTTTTTCAATAACCGTCTTTCCCAACATAAAAGAACTGATGTGTGACAAATGGGATACATACGCGATATGTTTATCATGCGCTTCGGGATTCATATATCGTATACGCATTCCAAGTTGCTGGAAAAGTTCCAAGGCTTTTTCTTGAAGCTTGAAAGCTGTTTTTTCAACCTCACAAATTATATTGGTCTTGCCCTCGAACAAACCATCAATGGCAGCCGACGGGCCAGAAAACTCGGTTCCGGCTATAGGATGGCTTGCCAAAAAGTTCCTTCTTCTGGGATGGTTTTCCACAGTTTTGCACACCAGACTTTTCGTGGAACCTGCATCGAATACCACTGCATCATCATTAATGGCATCCAATATTTTGGGGAGTTCTTGTACCATGACATCTACTGGTATACTTACAATGACCAAATCTGCCAAAGATAATTCCCCATAATTCGATTTCATATCTATAAGTTCCAGGGACAAAGCTTCTTCCAAATGTTCTTCATTGGCGTCAATGCCATAAATTTTGAAATGAGGATGTATTCTTTTCAAATCCTTTGCCAAGGAGCCTCCAATTAACCCTATACCGATAACAAATACATTCATAATATTCTAAATAAAATTGAAAAAAACCATGCTTCGGTTTTGTTCAATACTCTTTACTTTAAATTCTAAATTCATAATTCCCGTCATTATTTGACATGAAACGCTTTGCACTATATCCTTTCTATGGCCTCCTTAATTTTATCCTCTGGCACACACAAAGAAAACCTAATATAACCTTCGCCATTACTACCGAAAATAGTTCCAGGTGCGATAAAAATGTTTTTATCGTACAATATCTGGTCTATAAATTGTTCAGCTGAGCTTATTTCTTTGGGCAGCTTGGCCCAAACAAACATTCCAACTGCATTATTATCATAGGTACAATTGAGTTTATCGGCCAAGACTAACATTAATTGTCTGCGTGACGAATAAATCTCATTTAAACCGTCAAACCAATCTTTGCTGCTTTTTAGGGCCGTAATAGCCCCTTTTTGTATCCCATAGAACATTCCTGAGTCCATATTACTCTTTACTTTAAGAACGGCGTTTATGTGATCAAGGCTTCCCAATACCATTCCCACTCGCCAGCCCGCCATATTAAAGGTCTTACTCAAGGAATTGAGTTCCAAGGCAACATCTTTTGCTCCATCCACACCTAAAATACTCATAGGTCTATTGTTCAAAACGAAGCTATATGGATTGTCATTCACCAAAAGAATGTCATTCCTTTTCGCAAAATCTACCAGCAACTGAAGCTGTTCCTTACTTGCTATTGCACCTGTTGGCATATGTGGATAACTGATCCACATCAATTTTACTTTGGTCAAATCTTGTTTCTGCAATTCCTCCAAATCTGGAAACCATTCTTTTTCCATTTTTAGATCATAATATTTGGGTACCCCACCAACTAATTTTGTCACCGAAGTGTAGGTAGGATAACCAGGGTTGGGAATTAAAACCTCATCACCTACGTTCAAAAAAGCCATGCTAATATGCATAATGCCTTCTTTTGATCCCATTAAAGGAAGTACCTCAATAGCTGGGTCAACTGTAACATCGAATTTGAGTTTATAAAATTTCGCTATAGCCTCCCTCAATTCAGGCAATCCTTGATAACTTTGATATTGATGTGCCCTATCTTCGTTTACTGCATTTTGAATTGAACTGATCACTTCTTTTGATGCAGACAAGTCAGGACTGCCAATACCCATATTAATAATAGGCCTTCCCTCGGCGATTAAACCCCTTACCTCTCTCAATTTTTTAGAGAAGTAGTATTCCTCAACCGTATTTAATCTATCTGCTGTAGTTATCATAGCCTGCCATTATTATATTCCCCCAATACCTTAAACTCTTCGGACATAATCTCCAAAAGGGCTTTTGCCTTTCGGTAATGCTCATAAGCCTCAAAAGTTATATCTACAAAAAACGAATACTTCCAAGGTTGTTCAATAACAGGTAAGGATTGTATTTTAGTCAGATTCAGGTTACAATCGCTCATTACATTCAATACTGTTGCCAGACTTCCCCTTTTATGATCTGTAATAAAACGCAGGGAGGCCTTGTTGATTTCCTCCTCTGGCAATACCTTATTCTTGGTCTTTACAATGATAAACCTGGTAGAATTATTTTTAATCGTTTGTATTTCCGAAGCAATAATGTCCAAATGGTATAGTTTTGCAGCAACTTTTGGTGCTATTGCCGCAATCTGCTTCAACTGATTTTCCTGTATTCGTTTGGCCGGCTCGGCAGTATCCACATCCTCAACCAATTTAATTTGCGGATAATTACGTAAAAACTCCTTACACTGTAGTAAAGCCATTGGATGAGAGTGTACCTCCTTAACATCCTCTATACTTTGCCCTTTTAATAGCATCAAATTATGATGTATACTAAGATAATGTTCCCCTATAATATGGAGATTATTATGGAATACCAGAGCATAGTTTGGAATGATAGAACCAGCAATGGAATTCTCAATGGCCATAATACCCTTGTCTGCCGTACCGTTGAGTAAATGATCCACTAAATCATCAAATGACAAACATTCCACCAAATCAATAGCGTCGCCAAAATGTTCTTTGGCCACCTGATGATGGTTGGAACCCTTAATTCCCTGTATTGCAATTTTTAGTGCCATTTATCTTTTTCCAAAATCTTTAACTGAATATTTTCCACAAAAAAAAAGCCCCGATTTTCACGGGACTTTAGTCTATATTTAGTTTAATATATGCTACAACAGTCCCGTACTTCTTTTAAAAAAGAAGTAAAAATAAAAACCGTTCCAGAAATAATTATTTGTCATCGTATTGTAAAAACTTTGGCTAAGGTAATTATTAAATTTAAAAATCAAGTTTTATACACATCTTTTTTTATATCTTCTATGTTCTGCCCTATTCTTTAAGAATTCGCCTTTAATAATTTGGATTTATTAAGAATAATGGATTCATTCTATTAGCTTATCCACAATATCCTCCAATTCCTCCTGAATCTGTGGATTGGTACAATTGACCAATATGGAAAAAACCATTTCTTGTTCGGGGTACACATAAAAAATGGAATACCCTCCAACACCGTTTCCAACATGTCCATAATAAGGCCTCCCTTTTTTATCTTCACTTACTTGCCATCCCAGTCCGTAATATGTAAGCTTCTTTTTTACTATTTCTGAAGTCAGGAATTGGGTCAAAACGGTTTTACCAGAAATTTCTTCATTCAAATAAGCTTGTCCCAATTTGGCAATATCCTCAGAAGTGGACAAATAGCCACCACCTGCCAGTTTATAAAAATTGTTAACGGGAATAGCCTCTCTAAAACCCAACTGGTTTTTGGAATAAAAGTTAGCTGTACCCAAGTAAACCTCACCAGCAATCTCTGGAATTGTATTGGTCATACCCAACGGTTTTAGCACTTCCTGCATCACATAGTCTGCAAAAGGAATTCCGCTTACTTCCTGCATGGCCAGTGATATTAGTGCCCAACCATAACTGTTATAGAAGTAATTGGACCCTGGTTTAAAAAGCAGCTCATCGTCTTTAAAAACACGTAACCCTTCCTTAATTGAAAATGGCTTATTAAGAGCATATTCCTTGCCTTTATACCCTCTAATACCAGCAGTATGGTTAGCCAATTGCCTAATCGTAAATCCATATTTCTTTTTGGGAAAATAAGGCACATATTCGTAAATAGAAGCATCCAGGTTTATCTTACCTTTTGCCACCATTTTAGCCAATGCTGTTGCTGCTATAGGCTTGGATACACTTGCAATCCTAAATATGGTTTTTTTTGGATCTACAGAATATTGCTTCTCCATATTGGCATAACCATATCCTTTCTGAAAGTAAAGTGCATCTTTTTTACGAACAGTAATCGCCAGACCAGGAACTCTATTTTGATCAATGAGTGATTGTATTTCACTATCTACTTGCATACACAATGGGTTATGGAAAGATTGTCAATAATGCTTTTTGAAGCGAAAAATTCTTTTAGATATGTTTGAATTGGTCTTTTCTTTCATTTCTTTTCCCATGGAGGAACTTCATATAGGTATAAATCCATAAAGAGGTGGATTAATCCTTAAAAATAAGTTTTCCTTTAAAAAGCTCCTCAACTTCAATTTCCAAAGGCTTGGTAAAACTAACTACATCCCCTGTTCCCCGAATGACCCCCCTCAGTGATTGTTGAGGATTGATCCGCATATCATTGGTTCCTCTATGATTTATTGTCACATTTTCCGCAATAAGTTCTTCTGCCTCCAATCGTGAATCCCCAGCAGCGAAATTGATGTTGAAGTTTACAGTACTGCCCCTTAATTGAAAAAACGATATTCCGTTGGAGACAATTCTGATATTCTCTGAAACCACGTATAAATTAAATTCCCCGCTTGTGTTTTCCGCTTCCGGATCAATAAAACTTTCCGATAACAGGGTCAGTTCCGGATATTCCAAAATTCCATCACTTACAATGGGAAATCCTGTTACACTTCGGATTTCTGTAATATTGGGTGCTGTTACAAATATTTTTGTGAGGCCATAGTCCCTTGCAAAATTGCAATTGTTTTCATCACGTAATGACAATCGTCCATCCTCAACCTTAACACTTATTTCATTGCGCAAAAATTCACCGGTCTCTACCATAACCACTTGCTCTTCCCCCTGCTTTAGTATTAACTGCACATTATCATATACAGTTATTTTAGAAAAATCGGTCACAGCAACCGGTTCTATACCAATATCCCCAGAATTTTGGAAACAATCAGGTACGTTGTCTCCATTACAGGAAACTGCCAGTACAAGTAGATACAAAATAATAAATTTTTTCATAATCTAATCCCTATTCCAAATTCCACAGCTTCTGCCTTGGCCCCATGCGATTTTAGGGTAATGGCACCATACAACTTATCGCTAAAATATTGCTTAATCCCAATCCTGTTATACATCTTTCCTTCAAAATCGAATGGATAATATACATAGTACCCCAATTGGGTTATAATGGACATTTTGTTGATGAAAAACTCATGACCCAGGAACAAGCCAACTCTTTTAAAATCATCATCCTCAGATACATTCAATTCTGGGAATGACGTGGCTTGGAAACGTATTAAATCCTTTAAAAAATTTGAAAAGAACATATCCGCCCCTAGTTGTATTGCACTGAATCTTCCTAAACGTTTATCGGCATACGCTGAAAAAACATAAAATGGAAACTGTCCAGAGTTGATGACATCACTTTCGTTTACTCCGCTTCTAATTGCTAAATTATAGCGTACGGGTTCAGCTCTATTTTCGCTCTCGGAAGATTTGATATAATCCATTGTGGAGCCCTCTCCAAATTCATAAATGAGTCCAGCATTAACAGCTAAAGTATTAGTTGACGTATTGGGTGCCTTCACGTTGGCATTGGAATAATGAACCACAGACAGCCCAAGTTTAAAACCAAGTCCATCCAAGATATTTTCCTTTTGGTAATTGAACATCAGAAAGGTTGAACTCAATAAATGCGTGCCATATGCATTGTTCCTAAAATTGTTGTTTTTGTCATAGGGGTTGGTGTTGTATGCCAATCCCTGTCCGATGCGAAATTGAACATTCCTCTTAAAAAAATAAAAATTATAGTGTGCATACAAACCAAAATTATTTCCTAATGTCTTGTTGTTCATATTCTGATAAACAAAGGAAAAACCGACATCCGGATAATTGAATTTCCGCTCCCATTCACGAATACCGAAAGTTTTCTTATTATAACTGAGAATAATTCCAGCAGGGTGAGCAGTGATCAAGTGGGAAATATCGGCGTTATGCAAGAGGATTGAACCATAAAACGGGCTGACATCCATCGTAAATTTTTTTGGTACTTCTGTATTCTGTGAGAAACAACATGTAAACGATAAAAGAAGGCCGAAAAAGACTTTTAGATTCATGGGGTGTAAAAATAGGAAATAAACTAAAAAAGTGGGTAGTTTCTAATGAGATTGAGGTTGGTTATTTTCCAGTATTATGTTTAAACAAACAACTTCTAAACTAAGCACAGGATAACCTTAACTTAAAAAACCCCTTTGGCGATCGCTTTAATATTATCGGATTTCCCCATTGAATAGTAATGAAGTAAAGGCATCCCCGCTGCCTTAAGTTCCAAAGATTGTTCAATGGCCCATTCAATTCCTACCTGACGTACAGCAGCATTGGTGGCACAGTCATCAACGGCATCGATTAAATCCTGAGGCAAATCTATACGGAATACCTGTGGTAATAATTGTAAATGACGTTTTACCGCAATAGGTTTTATCCCTGGAATAATCGGCACTGTTATTCCCATTTCCCTTGCTGCATCAACAAACTCAAAAAACTTTTGGTTATCAAAAAACATTTGGGTTACTATGTAGTCTGCCCCAGCATCTACCTTTTCCTTGAGCCGCTTAAGGTCGGATTTAAGGGATGGTGCCTCCAAATGTTTTTCTGGATACCCTGCTACTCCAATACAAAAATTTGCGCAATCATCAGTTTCCACTACTTCATGCAAATAGATGCCGCTATTTAAATTATGGATTTGCTGAACTAAGTCCGAAGCATAGACATGACCTCCTTTGGTAGGTTCAAAATAAGACTCCTCCCTCATTGCATCACCTCGTAATGCCATTACATTGTCTATCCCCAGATAATGGCAATCTACCAACAGATATTCTGTCTCTTCCTTAGTAAACCCTCCACACAACACATGAGGAATTGTATCCACATTATATTTATGTTTAATAGAGGCACAAATTCCCACGGTACCGGGTCGCATACGGGTAAGTTTCTTGTCCAGCAGCCCTGCTCTATCTATATAAACATACTCCTCGCGAGAGGTGGTTACATCAATAAAGGGGGGATTAAATTCCATTAAGGGGTCTATATTACTATAGAGTTCCTGTATACTTCTTCCCTTTACTGGTGGAATTATCTCGAAGGAGAACATGGTTTTTCCTTTTGCATTTTTGATATGGTCAGTAACGTTCATATAATGTTTTTGTCTTTTTTCTATATATTTTAATCCTCCGCCAAATTGGGAGCCAACCATTTTGCGGCATCCACAGTGGCTATCCCTTTACGCTTCGCAAAATCGGTTATTTGATCCATTTTTATCTTACCCAAACCGAAATACCTTGCTTTTGGGTGTGCAAAATAATAACCACTAACACTTGCTGCTGGCCACATAGCCATACTTTCCGTAAGTTCTACCCCTATCTTATTGGTTACATCCAATAGTTCCCATATGGTTAATTTTTCCAAATGATCTGGACAGGCAGGATAACCTGGTGCTGGACGGATTCCCTTATATCCCTCCCCAATCAGCTCTTCATTGGTCAATTTTTCATTGGAAGCGTATCCCCAATGTTTGATACGTACTTCCTTGTGAAGATATTCGGCAAAAGCCTCTGCCAAACGATCGGCCAGAGCCTTGATCATAATGGAACTATAGTCATCAAGATTTTTTTCAAATTCAGCGGCTCGTTCGGCAGTTCCAAAACCTGTACTTACACAAAAGCAACCCATATAATCTTGAATATCCGATTCCTTGGGAGCAATAAAATCCGCTAATGCAAAATTGGGTTTTTGCGCATGTTTCTTTAATTGTTGGCGAAGTGTTCTAAAAACATATTTTTTAGAATTACTGCTTATCTCAATATCATCATCATTGACCATATTTGCTGGCATAAGACCAAAAATGGCCTTGGCTTTAAGCAATTTCTCGTTGAACACATTATTAAGCATCCCTTGTGCATCCTTATAGAGCTCTGTAGCCTGCTCCCCAACAACATTATCATTCAAAATCTCAGGATACTTTCCATGAAGATCCCAACTTCTAAAAAAGGGAGTCCAATCTATAAAGTCCTCCAAATTCCTCAGTTCAAAATCCTCGATAACCTGGATTCCCAGTTTTTTGGGTTTTACAATGTCAGAAGCTAACCAATCTATTTGATATTTATTTCTTCTGCTCTCTTCCAAACTTAGGTACTGCTTTTGCTTGGTACGTTTTAAGAATTTATCCCGAAAATCTGAATAATCTAATTTAATCCCTTGTTTATAACTCTGGGAGGTGTCTTTTTGTAATAAATCCCCAACAACAGTAACAGCTCTGGAAGCATCATTTACGTGTACTACAGATTGGTTATATTGAGGGTCAATTTTCACAGCAGTATGAGCCTTGCTTGTTGTTGCCCCACCTATTAGAAGTGGCACTTTAAAATTTTGGCGTTCCATTTCCTTTGCCAAAAAGACCATTTCGTCCAAAGAAGGTGTTATTAGTCCACTGAGACCTATAATATCCACATTTTCTTTTTTTGCAGCGGCAATAATTTTCTCTGGAGGCACCATAACTCCCATATCCACAATTTCATAATTATTACACGCTAATACCACACCCACAATATTTTTGCCGATATCGTGTACATCGCCTTTGACAGTCGCCATAAGAATTTTTCCTGCCGTTTGGGGTTCTTCGGTATTTTGGGGATCGTTCTTTTTATCTTCTTCAATGTATGGAAGCAGGTAGGCAACTGCTTTTTTCATGACCCTTGCTGATTTTACAACTTGAGGAAGGAACATTTTGCCACTACCGAACAAATCGCCAACCACATTCATTCCTGTCATCAAATGTCCTTCTATCACTTTAATATTCTTATCAACGCACTGCCGGGCCTCTTCCACATCTTCAATAACATATTGGTCGATGCCCTTTACCAAAGCTCGGGTGATTCTGTCTTGTAAAGGATCTTGCCTCCATGAAAGATCTACTTTCCTCTCCTTGGATGTACCAACTACTTTTTCGGCAAAATCCAATAATCGCTCAGTAGCATCGTCCCTTCGGTTCAAAATTACATCCTCTACACGATGTAGTAAATCCTCAGGGATATCATCGTATACTTCAAGCATTGCCGGATTTACAATACCTATGTTCATTCCTGCTTTAATGGCATGGTACAAAAAAACAGAGTGCATGGCTTCCCTTACAGGATTGTTGCCCCTAAAAGAAAAGGAAACATTGCTTACACCTCCACTCACACTACAATAGGGAAGATTTTCCTTAACCCAGGCGGTAGCCTCAATAAAGTCGACAGCATTGCGTTTGTGTTCTGCCATTCCCGTGGCCACGGGAAATACGTTCAAATCAAAAATGATATCTTCAGGTGAAAAATTAACCTCATTCACTAAAATATCATAAGACCTCTTGGCAATTTCTATTCTTCGGTCATAGTTGTCCGCTTGGCCATTTTCATCGAACGCCATAATAATTACGGCTGCACCATATCGCTTAATCAATCGTGCCTGATGTATAAATTGTTCCTCTCCTTCTTTTAAACTAATTGAGTTTACTACACATTTACCCTGTACTACCTGTAACCCAGCTTCTATGATTTCCCACTTGGAACTATCTATCATTATCGGGACCCTTGAAATATCTGGCTCGGCTACAATAAGATTCAGGAAGGTTACCATAGCCTTTTTACCATCGATGAGCCCATCGTCCATGTTAATATCTATAATCTGGGCACCGCCTTCCACTTGGTCACGGGCTATATCCAAGGCCTCTTCGAACTTTTCTTCTTTGATAAGACGAAGGAATTTTTTGGATCCGGCTACATTGGTGCGTTCTCCCACATTAACAAAATTACTCTCAGGAGTTATCACCAAGGGTTCCAACCCTGAAAGCTTTAAATATTTTGCAGGCTTTATCCTTTTCCCAATAGGCTGGGATTTAGCTAAACCATTATCTGCT
>CAXMOE010000039.1:0-15611 GCA_964194835.1 uncultured Flavobacteriaceae bacterium
CATAAAAATGCAACATCAATAGAGAGGCGCATATTAAATGATCGTAATCGACGCTATGTTGCTGATTTGCTGAATCGTTCAGAATTTGAAAATAAGAATACTCAAATTGATGTATTGGCCGAAGAAAACCAGATTGTAACTCTAAAACTAATCAGACAAAGATCGATTCAAATATTGATTACTGTATTTGCAGCTTTAACCGCATTGATCTTATTTATTTTGTATAGACAACGCCAACTTAAAGGTGAAAAAAAAATGTTGACACTTGAACAAAGTATGCTGCGCAGTCAAATGAATCCCCACTTTCTGTTCAATAGTCTCAATTCCATTAAACTGTACATTATCAACAACGATAAGAAAAACGCCGTACAGTACTTGAACAAATTTTCCAAATTGGTGCGCAAAATTCTTGAATCTTCCACCGTAAGGGAAATTCCGTTATCGGAAGAGCTGGAAACCACTAAACTGTATATGAACATAGAAAATATCCGCTTTTCAAATGAAATCAATTTTAGCATGAAAGTTGATAAAAATATAGACATTAACAGTGTCAAAATCCCCTCAATGATTCTACAACCCTATTTGGAAAATGCCCTCTGGCATGGCCTCTCCTCCAAGAAAGGTGAGAAAAAATTACAGCTCCATATAAGCAATGAAAGCGAAAAATATCTCTTAATTTCCATAACCGATAATGGCGTGGGTAGGGAAGCCGTTGCCATAATAAAAGAAAAAAAGATATTGAAACGGAAATCCATGGGAATTAACATCACCAAGGAACGCCTAGCCAATTTCTCAAAAGCCTACAAACATTCTTTTAAGGTAGACATAGTGGATTTGTACGACGAAAATAACCAAGCTTCAGGAACAAAAGTGGTTCTCAGTATTCCCATGATAAAGAGTGTCTGATCACTTTCTCCAAACGAAGATGACAATTTGTTTAACTCCCAATCTTTAGCACACCACGTTCTATTTTGAATCAATATGTTCTGCCGCCACTATTTCCAACTCGGCATACCATTTTTTTCCAAACTTGCGGATCAATGCATCCTTTACAAATTTATAGATAGGTACTTGTAGTTCCGTGCCCAAAGCGCAGGCAGGATCGCATATCTCCCATTTATGATAGTTTACCGCTGTGAGCTCTGTATATTCCCTTATGCGTATAGGGTATAGGTGGCATGAAACAGGTTTTTTCCATGTAATGACATTCTGGTTATAGGCCTCCTCAATACCACATTTTGCTATCCCATCATCAGAAAAAATTACATATGCACATTCACTATTATTCACCAAAGGCGTTTCCCATTCCCCATCTTCCCCTTTTACAAAGGCACCTTGTTCTTCAATTACCGCAATTCCTTCCGGTCTCAAAAAAGGCTTAATGTCTCTATAAATATCTACAAGTATTTCTGTTTCTTTATCCTCTAACGGCGCCCCTGCTTCTCCGTCTATACAGCAAGCCCCCTTACAGGCATTTAAATTGCATACAAAGTCATTCTCTATTATTTCTTCAGATACTATTGTCTTTCCTAGCTGGAACATATTTTCTGCGATTGGCGCAAAGATACTTTTTTAGAGCAATACCATGTATAATTAATTTTCGTTTTAGTAATCCAAAACCCCCTTTTATAACGTAGATTTGCCGAATATTTTAACCTTGTTTTCAATGAATTTTAACTTTAGGGAAATTGCAACCGCCAGTATGGTTCTCTTTGCTGTAATCGACATTTTGGGAAGTATCCCAATCATCATTAGCCTGCGTAATAAAGTTGGGCATATACAATCTGGTAAAGCTTCAATTGTGGCAGCTTGTCTCATGGTTGCATTTCTTTTTGTTGGGGAAGAAATATTAAATCTGATTGGTATCGATATCAATTCTTTTGCTGTTGCAGGTGCATTTGTGATTTTCTTTATGGCCATAGAAATGATCTTGGGTGTTACACTCTATAAAGACAACCAGCCGGCAAGTGCTTCCATTGTACCCATTGCATTTCCCTTGATTGCCGGAGCGGGCACCATGACCTCTATCTTAGCACTTCGTGCCGAATATTACGTAGAGAACATTATTGCAGCCATTATCATAAATGTTATATTCGTATATCTTGTGTTGAAATCCTCCAAACAGATTGGAAAATTATTGGGGGAAAATGGATTGAATGTAATCCGAAAGGTGTTCGGTGTTATATTATTGGCCATAGCAGTGAAGTTATTTGCTTCCAATATTAATCAACTGTTTTTATAATAATGAACAAAGGGCTATACTTAATTTTGATTGTTTTTGCCTTGGGCCTCATAGCCTACAACGTAACTTTGGTAAACTTTGAAAACCCACTGGAAGGTGACAGCGTCATTGCCCTGATAGGTATTGTGGCCTCACTTTGTGCAATAGTATTGATACTCCTATTTATTGCTTCCAAAAAGATACAAAAGAAAGTAGAAGAGGATTAAAGAGCGGTAAATGTTTAGGATCTCCAAAGGATCATTTCTCTATTACAATTAATATGTGATTAAGTTTTTTGCTCTATAATAAGCTACACAATTATCCACATAAATTAATTTCCATAACATAAAAAAGGATGCCCAAGGGCATCCTTTTTTTCCATTGAAGATCAGAACTTATTTTGAAAGTCCAGCTACTCTGGTATAAATATAATCCCCATGTACCCCGGTAAAATATTTACCTGCTTTTTTTCCTCTTTCCTTTCTAACTTCGTCATCTGGCCATGCTTCCTTAATTAATTCAGCATTTCTATCGAACATCTTATCAAAATCGGTCAAGGAATCAAAAAAGTATGCTTCAATATACTCCGTTCTATCAGCGCCATAGGCATGGGCTCCAGGATAATATCCTTTTATAAGTTCGTTTTTATGAATTACGTTTTCCAAATATTCCGAACGCAAGGTTTTAAACTCTTCCATGGTTCCATCTTCAGGAAAAGCAAAATGATTTTTACGCACATACAGAATTATGTCCTCGGTGGGCTGCTCCGCCATTGGTTTTGCCCCGGACATGGTGGCGTAAATTTCATCTGAATGCAAATTGGAGTAATATGCACTACGCTTTTTAAAATAGGCCTTTCTTGCGTCATCATCGGGCCAGGCCTCTTTGGCAAGCTCATCATTTCTATCCGCTGCTTTATCTATTGCGTCCCAAGATTCATACACTTGTACGTAAAGCAATTCAGTGTTGTCAGGTGTGGTATGATGCAAATAAATGGATGACCCCATTAGGTGTTCATTTTTCATGGTCACCTTATCCAAAAACTCTTTTTCCACCGCTTTCCAAGTATCGAGGTCAAAATCTTCGTAATCCATATTCCAATGCATTGTGGTTACGGTGTAATACTCAGGTGCTTTTTGTTCTTCTTGTGCGAAGACTGTACTGTTAACTAGTAATAACGCAACTGTTACCACCATTAATAATCGGTTGATTGTTTTCATAAAAAAATAAAATTAGATTTTGCTATAAGAGGGGGAATTTTCTTATTACTCATCATCATCTGTTACTAACCAAGAAAACGGGAAGTAAATACAATTGTTCGCCTAATGTACATAAAATTACTTGTAGACTATACTTTAATCATGACATATTCTATCACGTACATTTATATTTTCGAAGATGTAATGGCTATATTAAAGTCGCATTTCCAAAACAATTTTTTAGGAAACATATATTAAAAAAGTGCTTGGCTTCTTAATAATTGATGGGTTATAAAGAACAATATCAGGTTTTAAGAAATCAACCTATTCTATCCAGTAATTTTGACGTTGAAGTACTACAACCGGTAATGATTAATTTTTAGCTTCAATCTGCTGTGCCGGCTGCTGTGAAATCAGGGGTTGTCCCAACTCCAATATTTGTAGGAGCATTGCATCTCCAGAGGCTCTAATTTTTGCCCCTGTATTAGGAGAGTACAGCTGTTCTGCCAATGAGGCCTTAATATACAGCTTGATTTTTTCCTCAAAAGAATAAAAATCCATTTTAAGGTTCCTGGCAATCAAAAAATCAACAAAGGATTCAAACAAAATATCGTCTACACTAAAATCGGATAGAAATTCCTCTTTTGAATAGTTGATATATCTTGTTCGATCATCTTCCAGGTGTTCAAAAATAAAACGTTGTAGCCAACCAAGGCTGTCCATACTTTCAACTGCTTCTTCCTCATTGGTGCCAATGGGTACAAACACATCCGGGATAATACCGCCCCCACCATATACAATCTTTCCTTTTGGGGTGGTGAATTTTAAGGAGTCTGCCACTTTAATACTATCAACTGAAATTAGTTCGCCGCTATGGTAACGGTCCGTAAATTTTTGATAATAGTCCTTGTTCCCGTTTTTATATGTTTTTTGGATGGATCTTCCGGTAGGGGTGTAATATCTGGAAACGGTGAGTCTTACGGCAGACCCGTCTCCCAAATCCATTTCGCGTTGCACCAATCCCTTTCCAAAGGAACGTCGGCCCACTATGGTGCCCACATCGTTATCCTGCAGAGCTCCGGCTATAATTTCACTTGCCGAGGCTGAACGTTCATTGATCAACACATATATTGGCTTATCTTCAAAACTGCCTTTTGAAGTGGCAAAGGTTTTATCTATTTTTCCCTTTTTGTTTTTGGTAAACAAAATAAGCTTGCCTTTTTCCAAAAACTCATCGGCCATTTGCTCAGCAATACCCAAGTAACCACCGGGGTTATCGCGTAAATCAAGTGTCATCTTAGTTGCGCCCTTTTTCTGTAGGTCCTTTAGAGCAGATGCGAACTCCTTATAAGTAGACTCTGCAAAGCGATTTACCTTAATATAACCCATGTCATCGGTAAGCATAAAATATGCCTCAACACTTCTAATTGGTACAAGATCACGTTTTACGGTAACCGTGAATATTTTATTCTCTTGTTTACGGTATACCTTTAATTGTACAGATGTTCCCTTTTTGCCCTTAAGCTTGTCCACGATTTCATCATTGGGCAACCGTTTTCCGAAGAGGGTGTCCTTATCCGCCATTAAAATCCGATCCCCTGCTATAATCCCTTTTAGAAAACTTGGCCCCTTTTCCACGGGACGAATGACTGTAATGGTATCCCTGAACATATTAAAAATTATGCCTATCCCTACAAAGTCGCCTTTCATATTTTCAGAAACCTGGTTCATTTCCCGTTTTGGGATATAGACCGAATGGGGGTCCAACTTATCGAGTATATTGTTTACGGCAACATCTACTATGCTATCGGTATTTATCTCATCCACGTATTCATAATCAATATAATCGATGAGTCTGTTAAGCTTGTCTTTTTTGGAATTGGTGGTAAAAAGCCGTTCCGGGGTATCGTTAAAATGAAGTTTTCCCCCAATAAACACCCCAATGGCAAGTGCCAATGCTATAATGGTAGGCCAAATATAATTGTATTTACTTTTCATATTCACAGAGTATCGTCTTATGGAACATTTTCAATAATAGGCATATGGTCCAGAGCTACCCCAGCCTTTTTTAAAAATTGCAATCCTGAGGTGTCCTTATAGGCCTTTTGATATACTACACGTTTTATGCCAGATTGGTGGATAAGCTTACTACATTCCTTACAAGGAGACAAGGTAAGATACAAGGTAGAACCTTCACAAGATTGTGTGGAAGAAGCCACTTTTGAAATAGCATTCGCTTCCGCATGTAAAACATACCATTTTGTATATCCTTCCTCGTCTTCACAAATATTTTCAAATCCGGTGGGTGTCCCGTTATAACCGTCGGAAATAATCATCCTATCCTTTACGATGATTGCCCCAACCTGTTTGCGCTCACAAAAGGATAGTTTGCCCCATTCCTCGGCCATTCGCAAATAAGCCTTATCGTATTTTTCCTGTTTGGTCTCCTTCATCTATACAAATGTCCTCGCTATCTGCTGAGTTGTTTCCTTTAGTCGCCTTAAATGCTCAGTAATCCAAAAGACTAATATACCTGCTTTATAAGAGCCCTACAACCTTAAACGGTTAATTTTAAGTGAAATTACACCAACTAAATATTTTATTCGATATTGTCCTAAATATCATGAAATTGGTAATAGTGATGTATCCAATTTGCTATTTATATCTTTTCAAGCAACATGGGTACCGTAATTACTACAATTATAAGAGAGGCCACAGTAACGAAAATACGGTGTTTTACCTTTAATTTGGATTGTACCAAATAGGCCCAACCCAAAATACAGATCATAATCAACACCTGTGAAATTTCTATTCCAGTCGCAAAACCGAGTAATGGCCTTAATTTTTGCTCCTCTTCTGCCATTAACATTTTAAAATAGTTTGAAAAACCAAAGCCATGAATAATTCCAAAAAAAGCAGTAGCCGTCAAGTGCCATGGAATATTCTTGGTATTCGTATTTTGTTTAAGATAGTATATATTAAACATCGCGGTGAGTATTATGGTAATGGGAATCAATAATTCTATAAATCCCGCATCAATCGCAATCATATCATATACTGATAGTGCCAAGGACACACAGTGGGCGATTGTAAAAACCGTGGCCAACAACACAATTTTTTTCCAACTATTAAAAGAAAACGGTATGGTCAAGGCCGCTAGGAACAAAATATGATCATAGGCGCCAAAATCCAACACATGATTTAAACCCAATTTAATGTAGAACCAAAACTCTTCCATTTTTACAATGTTCGCAAGGTATCCTGCTTGTTACTATAGAATCCGATCGCTCCAAATTTTAATTAAATGCCACGTTCTTTTTGTATCTCTTCGTAGGCTTTTTGAACCTGCTTGAATTTTTCTTCAGCACCTTTTTTAATGGCCTCGTTTTTGGTGTTTACCCGATCTGGATGGAATTTTTTAGCCATGGTTCTATAGGCTTTTTTTAATTCCTCGTTGGAGGCAGACCTGCTTATTTCCAAAATCTTATATGCGTTATCGGCAGATTTCAAAAACATGGCCTTAATGCTTTCAAAATCATTATGGCCCACCCTTAAATAACCCGCAATTTCCAATATCTTGGCTACTTCTGCATTGCTTACGTTGCCATCGGCCTGTGCAATTCCGAATAAAAAATGCAGTAACTGCAAGCGCACTTCATATCGTGTGCGTTGGTTGAGATAACTGCAAATTCGCTCAGCCGATACCTCCCGGTTTTTTATGACCTCATTAAAAGTTCGAAAAATGGCATTAGCCTTATCTTTTCCGTAAGTACTTACAAAATACTGACGCACATAATCCATTTCCCTCTGGCTTACCTTGCCATCGGCTTTAATGACAATGGAACATAATGATAGTAAGTTAAGTTCAAAATCTGCGGGAGACACCTGTTGTTGGGTCATATCCCTAAAAATGGTCCTTGCCCTACCATTGTTCCCACTATTTAGATTATCGATAAAACTTCCAACTATAAACCCCAAAATAGCCCCTGGAAACCGAAAAACAAAATACCCCAAGACCGCTGCAATCCATTTAATCATCCTGACTCAAAAATTTTTGCAAAGATATAATATTACCAACTAAAAAAACGACCTGCGAAAAAGTTAAGGCCACCCCTAAGAATGCGACAAATTGGTTATCTTTGTACAATATTTAAAAAAATAGACTATGTATCCTGCGGAATTAGTTAAACCTATGAGAGACGACTTGGCATCTGCCGGGTTCGAAGAATTATACACAGCGGAGGCTGTTGAAAACTCAATAAGTAAAGAAGGAACTACTTTGGTAGTTGTAAATTCTGTTTGTGGCTGTGCCGCTGCCAATGCAAGGCCTGCTGCCAAAATGAGTTTGCAAAATAGTAAAATACCAAATCATTTGGTAACCGTGTTTGCGGGAGTAGACACTGAAGCGGTAGACAAAGCAAGAAGTTTAATGATTCCATTTCCTCCATCATCGCCTAGTATGGCTTTATTTAAAGACGGGGAGTTGGTCCATATGATAGAACGTCACCATATAGAGGGTAGACCTGCTGAAATTATCGCTGAAAATTTAACGGAAGCCTACAATGAATTCTGTTAAGTTGTTAAAACCTTGAAAGATTTTTGTTGAAAACCGCTCTAAAATTGAGCGGTTTTTTATTTTTGTGGCATGCAAAAAATACTCGCATACCCCTTAACCTTTCTTTATTTTATCTTCTTTGGGATTACCTTATTGGTTTTCCACCCCGTTCAATGGATCTGTTTTAACGTATTTGGATACGAAGCACACAAACGAAGTGTAAGCATCCTTAACCTAAGCATATTACGTTGTACCCATTTTTTGGGAACCCGGTATGCCTTCAGAAATTCCCATCATATTCCCGAAGACAGACCACTGATAATGGTAATGAACCACCAAAGCATGCATGATATTCCTCCCTTGATCTGGTTTATGCGTGAATATCATCCTAAGTTTGTAAGCAAGATAGAGTTGGGTAAAGGCATCCCCAGTGTCTCATACAATCTTCGACACGGAGGTTCTGCCTTGATCAATAGAAAAGATAGTAGGCAAGCTTTAACAGAAATATCGAAGCTTGGTAAGTACATTGAAAATCACAAAAGAAGCGCTATAATTTTTCCGGAAGGTACTCGAAGTCGTACCGGACACCCTAAAAAATTCCAGACTACAGGGCTAAAGGTATTGATGAAAAATGCTCCCTCAGCCCTAATTGTACCGATTAGTATAAACAATTCATGGAAAATGCTACGCTATGGAAAATTCCCACATGGCATTGGTACTTATATTACTTTTGATGTCCATAAACCCATTGAAAATAAGGGTATTGCAGATGAATTGATAGCGCAGGTAGAACAACGGATAACCTCCGGCATAACTTCCTTTAAATGACAAATACAGAAATTGTAGAACAGACCATTACGTTTGTAAAAGAAACGTTGAAAGGTGCTGAAGGGGGGCACGACTGGTTCCATATTCAACGTGTTTTCAATAATTCTTTACTGATTGCCAAGGATGAAAAGGTAAATGTATTTGTTGTCAGTCTTGGAGCATTGCTCCATGATATTGCCGATGCCAAATTTTACGATGGAGATGAGGCTGTTGGACCCAGACTTGCACAGGAATTTCTAAATTCATTGTCCGTCGACACACATATTGTAGCGCATGTAGTAAATATCATAGAAAATATTTCCTTTAAATCCAGTCTCGAAACTATTGCTGGACAACTTTCAGACAAAAAATTCGATTCCCAAGAATTATGGGTAGTTCAGGATGCAGATCGATTGGACGCCATTGGTGCTATTGGCATTGCCCGCGCATTTAACTACGGAGGTTTTAAGAATCGGGAACTCTACAATCCGGATATTGCACCATCTTTAAAAATGAACAAGAAGGAATATAAAAATTCCAAGTCACCCACCATTAACCATTTTTACGAAAAACTACTACTATTAAAAGATCGGATGAATACCCTTGCAGGTAAACGTCTTGCTGAAGAACGGCATGAATTTATGCTGTTGTACATGGAACAATTTTATAAAGAGTGGGAGGGCAATCCCTAATATATTTCTTCTCGGAAATACAAGCAAACGAACACCAAAATTCAAAGCACTGTGTTTTTTGATTTTTTTGTATCTTGAAGGATTTAACAATCCCTATTGACCTCTATATTTATAATCTTTGATGGTTTAAATGTCAATTCGAGTAATTTTCGAAAGAAAATTGTATCGACAAATTTTCGATACATAGGCTAAAGCCACAACTCGAACTGACATTTTTTTTGTTACAACAAAAAATAAAACCACCGAAATAACAACGTATTCAAAATGCAAAGAAGAAAATTTATCAAGAACGTAACAGCCTCCTCGGCCGTTTTTTCTATTGTTCCTAGTTATGTTTTAGGAAAGACCCATGTACCTCCAAGTGACACTCTTTACGTTGGCGCATTTGGTGTTGGCGGACGTGGTGCGGGTGTTATGAACGGTCTCTCGGAAACTAAAAAGGTTAAGTTCGTTACACTGTGTGATGTAGATGATAGAAGGGCAAAGGACACTTATAAAAGGTATTCCAAAGCGACCCGATATAAAGATTTTAGAAAAGTTTACGATAACCATCTTGATGAGATCGATGCGGTTATGGTTGCAACTCCAGATCATACCCACGCTACCATTGCATTACCCTTTATGAGAGCGAAAAAGCACGCTTATGTGGAAAAACCATTGACCCATAATATCCATGAAGCTCGCTTAATGACCCAAGTTGCCCAGGAAAACGGCATTGTCACACAAATGGGCAACCAAGGTGCTTCGAGTGATGGTAGTAGACAAGCAAAAGAATGGATAAATTCAGGCGTTATTGGAAAAATAGAAAAAGTAGATTGCTGGACCAACAGGCCGGTATGGCCACAAGGGATTCAGGTGCCGATAGAAAGCCAAGCTGTTCCAAAAGAATTAGATTGGGATTTGTGGTTGGGCCCTGCTGCAATGCGCTCCTACAATTCTGCTTATCTGCCATTTAAATGGCGTGGTTGGTGGGATTTTGGGACCGGAGCCCTGGGTGATATGGGATGCCATATTATGGAAACGCCATTTGGAGTGCTAGATCTGGGATACCCTACAGAAGCTGAAGCAAGTTGTACAACTGTTTGGGTCGGCGACTTTATGGAGGCAGATTACAGCGCCTCCTGTCCACCTTCATCCATTGTTAGATTAAAGTTCAACACAAAGGAACATGGTGATATTGCGTTAAATTGGTACGATGGTGGCATTAAACCAGATTTGCCGGATGAATTAAAGGATGGTGAAAAAATTGGTGATACCGGAGGAGGTAGTGTTTTTTATGGGACCAAAGGGATTCTGGTATGTGATGTATATTCCCGTAATGCAAGGCTCTTACCCTCCGAAACAATGGGATTATACAATACGCCAAAACCTTACTTTGCAAGAATTGAAGGCGACGTTTCCGGACATCAGAAAAACTGGGTTGATGGATGTTTAAATGGAACTGAAACCTCTTCTAACTTCTCCAAATCGGGTCCCTTAACAGAAGCCGTATTAATGGGGAATTTAGCCATAAAGGCATACCAATACAAGCAACCTAGAAGTAATTCGCGCTCCTTTGTATATCCGGGAAGACGCAAAATATTGTGGGATGGAAACGATATGAAGGTGACCAATTATGACAAGGCCAATGAATGGGTAAAAGGAAACTACCGTGAAGGATGGGAGTTAAAATAATCTGATCTGTCCAGACTTGTACTGTGGATACATTTTAGTATTCAATACTGGAAATGTCTTATCCTTAAAATAGGTTAGTTTCGCTAAACAGACCATATCATGAATGTGCTGCGCAACCTTCCCCTCCCCACGGATTCTAGTCCCAAATCGGCTATCATTAAGGGAACCTCCATGACAGGCTTCAATTTGCCCCAGTACTTTATCCGCACTAGCCGGGAGTGTTTTTCGAATCCAATCCGTAAAAATCTGTCCAACAGATCCATTAAGACGCACTATGGTAAAGGCAAATGATAATGCACCTGCTTCCGAAACCGTTTTGGCCAAATTCATAATTTCATGACTATTGATGCCTGGAATAATGGGGGCCAACATTGCATTTACTGGAATGTTGTTTTCCGACAATATCCTAATTGTTTCAAGACGTTTTTTTGTAGTGGTTGTTCTTGGTTCCAAAATTCGTCGGGTTTTCTCGCTCAATGAGGTCACAGAGATGTTTACTCCTATCAATTTATTATGGGCCAGTTCTTTTAGAATATCCAAATCCCTCAATATCAGTGCATTCTTGGTGATAATGCCGACGGGGTGTCTGTACTTAAGAAATATTTTTAGACATTCCCTGGTAATTTTAAATTGCTGTTCTGCCGGCTGGTAACAATCTGTATTACCGGAGAGTACAATTGTTTTCGGATCCCAATTTTTGCTTTTTAATTTCTCTTCCAACAATTTTGGAGCATCTTTTTTAATCAGAACTTTCCGTTCAAAATCCAGTCCTGCACTATAACCCCAAAATTCATGTGTATTTCGGGCATAGCAATAAATACAACCATGCTCACAACCTTGATATGGATTCATGGAAAACGCCATCCCTATATCTGGACTGCTTACCTTATTTACAATCGTCTTCGGAAAAATAGGAATGTACTGCGTTTTGTTACTATTAGCCTCTTCTCCTTCCAAACGACAAAACTCCAAAAAATCATCCCGGGTTTCGTTAAGGTGTTTTAAAAATGGATTAGGCGTATTCTTTTGGGCGCCACGTCCCTTTAGATATTCTTTATTGTTCAAATCGGATTTTATCCAAATTTATGGATTATTTCCATTATTTATAATTATCTAATGTTAATTAACATGAATTAATACGGAATTATATTCCTAGCGAAAAACCTACTTAACAGTAACTACCTAGGATATTACAAATGTCTTTTTTTGAAGAAGCACTGTGACAGGATCAATCTAATTGACCATAACCTTGACCAGTTGTTTTTTACTACCTCGTTTGGCATAGAAAAGAATTTTATCCTCATCGGCATCAATTAAAGGATAGGAAACCATTAATGGGAGCCTTGCCTCCTTATCATCAATTATTTTTTCATAGCTCATATGGCCATTGGAATCCAACTGAATCACAAAAACATTTCTATTGCGACTAAACCCTTGCTTAAAAGAGATTCGTTCATCACTCAATTGCTGGGGGTTTTCACTAGAGGTACTTATAAAGAAATATGAATTGTCCCCTTTGGTGTATGTGCTATAGGAAGCATAAGCAGCATCTCCCTGAGTAACCTCTGTTTTATTGATATTACGTGCCCAGACCATATCACCGGACTTGCTTAGCTTGGCACTTACAATATCGTTATAGTGATAACGATCAATTCTCAACCGAGAACCCGCTGCATTTTGTTGAAAATTTGTAGTGACAAAATATTCCTCAGCGTTGAAAAGTATAGCTTTGTCGTCTGTGACTCTTACGTCTTTAAAGACCAAATTTTTTATCTCCTTATCTTCTTCCCTTCCAAACTTGTCTAACATAAATTGTTGCGAAAAGGGGTTGTACTTTTTGGTTCTTATAGCTAATGTATTGGGGTCCATATCAAAATACCCCAATCCATTGTACCGGTTGTCCTTTCGATCGGCATAGAACCCAATACAAATCAACCTGTCGTCTACCAAAATGGGTTTTAAGGCCTCCGAAAATTTACCAGGGCTATCAAATGATTGGGTATTACCTCCCCCTTTGGAGATTTGTATCAGTTCATACTGAAATTTTCGTTCCGTTGAGCTAAAACGTTTCTTTTTAAAATAGGCCTTCCCTATAATATAAGCCTTATCCAAACCTTTACTAACTGCCATATTTTCAAAAGCATAGTTCTTATCTTCTATATGTTCGGAAAAATCGTGTTCCATTATTTTCTTAAAACTTCCATCATACACGTAAATCATATGGCTGTTGTTCTTTCCCTTTTTAAAATGGGTGCTTATGACAAATGCCGATTTATTATCATCGGAAAGTACAGTTGTTGTAAAGCCAGAAGAAAAATTACGATTGTAATAGTTCTTTTCCAATGGGTTGCTGACCAAATCCGAAGTAATAGAAAGAATGGTTTCTTTTGTAAAATTAAAACCAGATATAGGACTCCTGTGCACTACATAATCATAGGTTCCTGAAACAAGGTTATAATTTAAAAACAACAGGTAAATCTGTCCGTTTCTAATTACCCCTTCCACGAAATCAACGTTTTTCAATTTATAGTTATATTCAGAAATCAATTCCATGTTCTTATTGTAATGCTCAATAAAGTAGCCCTTGGGCCTCAATAAAATACCTGTATAATATGACCGAACCAGTATATACCCGTCCGTTCCGTCTTCTGAAATGGTCAATAAATTGGAATATTTATACCTATCATTATAATTTTCTCCCAACGTATAGGTTACAGGAATTTCCTGTGATTGCAGGAAACAATGGAACACAAGAAAAAATACTATCGGTAGGCTCTTCCTTAGCATCATAAGTAAGTTGTTTTAGGGGCATATTAATTTCCCGGGAAATCTGCTTTTCTTTTATTCAAAAAGGCTGTTGTACCCTCTTTAAAGTCTTCTGTTCCAAAACAAGTTGCAAAAGCTTCGATTTCAGATTTATACCCGTTTACATCACTTTTAAAACCCGCATTTACCGCTTTTATTGCATAACTAATCGCAATAGGTGAGTTGTTTGTTATCTTGCCAGCCATTTTTTGACAGAATGGAAGCAACTCTTCCAGTGAAATAACATGATTTACCAGCCCATAGGCAGATGCTTTAGTGGCATCTATCATCCCTGCTCCCAAGATAAGTTCCATAGCCCTTCCTTTCCCAATAAGTTGGGGCAATCGTTGTGTACCTCCATAACCTGGAATGACCCCCAATGATACCTCAGGCAGGCCCATTTTAGCATTTTCACTGGCAACCCTAATATGACAAGCCATGGCCAGTTCCAATCCTCCTCCCAGTGCAAAACCGTTGACCGCAGCAATTACAGGAGTGGAAAGGTTTTCCACAAAATCGAATAATAATTCCTGCCCGGTCTTGGCCAAAAGACCACCTTGTTTAACAGAAAAATGTGCAAATTCAGAAATATCTGCTCCAGCAACGAAAGCTTTATCACCACTTCCGGTCAAAATAATGACACGGATTTCCTTATTCCTTTCAAGGGCCTTGAATGCTCCATGTAGTTCTTTAATGGTGGAAGTATTCAGTGCATTCAGCTTCTTTGGGCGATTTATAGTTATTGTAGCAATATTATTTTCTTGGTCAATGTCTATATTTTCGTATTTCATACTATAAATTATTATTAGTTATTGTCTGTGTTTTCGATGCTCAGCGATGGATCAATTGGAAATCTAACCGTAAATACAGTCCCTTTACCCGGTTGAGAGGTAAAATCGATATTTCCTTTATAGGTTTCCACAATATTTTTCACCATCCCAAGACCAAGGCCCATTCCACTTGATTTGGTGGTGAATTTCGGCTCAAAAACCTTATCCCTTACCTCATCTGAAATCCCTATCCCATTATCAGCCACCATAATCTTGACAAATTTATCTTCATCGGCCACGGAGACCAAAATTCTTGGCGATTCCACATCGGGCAGTGCCTGTATGGCATTTTTTACCATATTGGTCACTACCCGTATAAGTTGAGTCCTATCTAACTTGGCTATTATTTCTTCATCATCAGCTATAAAATGAATATAGTTTTCATTAAAAATATCAAGTGCCAATTTCACTATCTGCACCACGTTAAGAGTATCATTTTGTTGTGCGGGCATATCTGCAAAATTGGAAAAGGCTGATGCAATACTGCTTAAGGTATCAATTTGTTGGATAAGAGTTTCTGAATACTCTGCCACCTTGCTCTCGATATCTGGATCGTTAACATTAAATTTTCTCTCAAAACTCTGTACACTCAAACGCATAGGTGTCAGTGGATTTTTTATTTCGTGTGCCACTTGTTTTGCCATTTCACGCCAAGCTTGCTCCCTTTCACTTCGAGCCAACTTCGCAGCGCTTTGTCCCAGTTCATCTATCATTCCATTGTACGCATCAATTAATTTTCCTATTTCCTGACTGGGATCATCTACGATAATTTTTGTATTTCCTTTTGCAAAATCTGTTTCGCTTAATTTATCGGATATTGTCTGTAGT
>CAXMOE010000039.1:15621-17867 GCA_964194835.1 uncultured Flavobacteriaceae bacterium
ATAAAGGAATTGTCTTCAAAATAGGGCAAATTCAGTATCCCAATGGGCTTAAACCGTTTATCAGTGATATAGGAATAGGCAGCTTGGTACCTGTCGCCAGCAGATGTGTTTTCCTCCACGTAGCTTTTTGTAGAACTGAAAGATAATTTGTTGAGAACCTCGGCTTCTAGGCATAAAGTAATGGAGTCATTCGCAAAATTGGGGCTGGAACTTATGATCAACTGTCCTTCCAAATCGTAAATGTTGAAGTTTACATTTTGCACATCTGCAATTTGATAAATCTCATCCTTAAAAATAAGTCCCAAATTTTCTGTGGTCACAGGATAAGTCGTTCTCTGAAGTGTATATTCCGTACTCTGCTTTATCTGACGCTCTTTGCGCTGCAATCTATCTTGATGGTAATCTTTGGATTGTTCCCTGTATTGATAAATAGTAACTCCTGCTATTAATACCGATGCAATGAGCACCAATAGAATCATAGCGATAAAAATTCGGGAACGAAGTGATAGTTTTTTGAACAAGGGCCAACAATTTAATCCTCCATTGTGTATTGCTACTACGGACGATAATATGAAAATCTATTGTTTAAGACTTGCTGAAGTATAAAACTTTAGTCGTCTTGCTTTTATACAATTGTATGTGCTAAAGATAGCAATTATCAAGCCAAAACCTTCCACGATTCTGTTCTGACGGAAGTGCAGTTTTAGGCTTCGGGGTTTTTCTCTTGAATACGTTTATAGAGCTTAATTCCCAACATTAATAAAATCCCTAGAACAATGATTCCCACAACTCCAAATATCCAGTTAAATGCACTTTTAAGGATTACCAGAAAAACCACGGCAAAAAGAACGAGGGTGGCTCCTTCATTCCAAATTCGCATAAACTTTGAAGTATATTTAATCTTGTCCTGTTGTAATTGATTAAAAATTTGATGGTTTTTTAGATGGTATAAGATCAGTAATACCATAAAACCCAGTTTCACAAGCATCCAAGACTGTTGCAACCAATAGGGGGCCAAAATCAGTAACCAAATGGCAAATAAAGTAGACAATATTGCCGATGGCCAAGTAATAATATACCACAATCGTTTTGTCATTAACTTTAACTGATATGTCAATATTTCCTTATCGGGTGATGGTTTTTGAGAAGCTTCAATATGATAGATAAACAATCTAGGGATATAGAAGAGCCCTGCAAACCAGGTAATCACAAAAATTAGGTGCAATGCTTTAATGTAATTATAATATTCTCCCATTTTTTATTCTTCAATAAACAAATAATTAAGTTTTAAGTTGTTAAAAGCTTCATTGAACTCATTTATTTCCTTTGTCACTAGACCATCAAACGCCACTAATTGGGCATTAATTTTGGTAGTGAGCTCATTCTTTACGGTAATATCCTGTTCTGTAGGTGGAAAATCATCTAAAGAGACCAAGCTATTAAGGTGTGCCAATTTATTGGTAAGTCTAATAGGAAAATTCAAAGGATCTTGATTGCTACGGTTCTTGGTCTGGTAAAGTGCCTTTTCCACCTTGGCAAAGCCCTCTTTCATATTTTTGGCCTTTTCCACCAATTCCTTGGTTTGCTCATTGTCCTTATATTGCTTGGTAAATGCATCCAATTGCTCCGTTATTTTCTTTATTTTTTTTATGGATTGGTGCGCTTTGTCTACCGTTGCATTCACTTCACTTATAAAATCATATTGTTTTTGCATTTCGGCAATGGATACCTCGGCCCTGGGATCTGGTATGATTTTAAAGGTTTTAGCAGTAGATGTTCCATTAATGTCCAAAAGCACCTTATAATCCCCTGGTACAGCTTTGGCGCCATCTAAATTTGCCCACCATAGAATCATGCCCTTTAGTTTTTCTGCTCCTTTGCCCCTTGTATCCCAAACAAAGGTATTGCCACCTTTTATCACTTTCAATTCCTTTTCCTTTTCCTTGGCCTTATTATTATATGTGGCCAAGGTATCCCCAGCCATTGTAGTAAAACTCAAGGTAATAGAATCTTTAGCCCCAATATCTTTTAGATAAAAATGTGTGATTACACCATTGGGATGGTTTACTCCTGCTATCTTGGAAGGCTCTTTGGTAGTTGCTCCCTTGGTTCTATAGGAATCCTTTGGTTTATAAAGTTTAGAGGCAATATTTTTCCTGTCATTATCCTGTTGGTGCAAGACGGTAAGGTCATCTATAATCCATAAGCTACGTCCTTGGGTGGCCACGATAAGATTGTCTTCTTTC
>CAXMOE010000040.1:0-17353 GCA_964194835.1 uncultured Flavobacteriaceae bacterium
GCCAAAAGGGAAAACACATGAACTCCCCGCTTTTGATATGGTACGGGCCGCAGTTAATTTAATGGTTGCCAGTGTGTTGATTTCAATTGCCACCTCAATGAAACTACCCTTATCTACTACATATGTGACCTTTATGGTAGCCATGGGTACCTCCTTGGCCGATAGGGCATGGGGCAGCGAAAGTGCTGTTTATCGTGTCGCCGGGGTCTTGAACGTTATAGGCGGATGGTTCTTTACCGCATTTAGTGCTTTTATTGCTGCTGGAACCGTAGCCTATTTGATTCATTTGGGAGGTCCGACCATGATTGCTGTATTGCTATTGTTGGCAGTATTGTTACTGGTAAGAAACTACATTTCACATACCAAAAAATCAAGGGAGGTTAAGGCAGAAGACAGTCTTAACAAGGCAGAAAGCAATTCCATTCAAGGTGTAATCGAAGAAAGTGCCGATACTATTTCTAAGGCTTTAAAAAGAGTCAGCAAAATAAATCAGAATACCATTACCGGTCTTATTGAACAAGATTTGGATACCCTTAAAAAAGCAAAGCATATGGTGGTTAAACTGGAAGCTGAAATAGAGGATCTACAAAGTGATGTCTTTTATTTTATCAAGGAATTGGACGAATCCTATTTGGGGGCCAGTAAATTTTATATTGATGTTATTGGAAGTATACAGGATGTTGCACAATCGTCCAGTTTAATAGCAAAAGTAAGCCATAAACACGTTCACAATAATCATAAGGCATTAAAGAAAAAACAGGCTGAGGAGTTGTTGGATATCAATGATAAATTGGTTCACCTTTTCGGACAAATAAGAGAGATTTTTGATTCACGTACATTTGACAAAATAGTTCCGGGGATCATCGAAGAAAAACGGGCATTACTCGAAAAAGTGGAGAATGCCATTCGAAAACAAGTTGAACGCACCAGAACCGAGGAATCCAGTCCTAAAAACACTACCCTTTATTTTAACATTTTGTTGGAAACCAAAGATTTGATAAAATCAAATTTAAATGTCCTGAATTTGTATTACGATGAACATAACCGTTCACAATCTTTGGAGAAATTAGAGCTTTAAACATAATTGTCGGTGACTCTTTGTGATGCTTCCTATACACCTGTTTGCTGTTTTTCTTCCTCCAACAAGGAATCTGTTTCACCATATAAAAGCTCGGCCACTTCTATAAGGTTTTTAATGATATCGTTTACATTATCGTTATCATTGACCAAGGAGGAAGCCATATCCACAGTAATCAAATTTTTACGAATTAATTTATTAATGGATTTGGTACTGTGATGAACCCCTTCCTTGGCCTCATTTTTAAGTGTTATGAGTTTGGTATAGTATTGTTCCTTATCTTCTTGGGTCCGGAATAAATAAATAACCCGTAAAACCTTCACTATTTTTTTTCGGAACTTATCGTATTCGTTACTTATATATTTATTTTTGGACTCCAGATAAAAGGATACATTTCTTCCCAGCTCGCGTACATCCTTAATAATTTCAACCATTTTCCGATTGGCAATTTTTATTTGTGATATGCGCTTGTTTTAATTATCGGAAAGCTTTAAAGTAGTTTGGCCTGTGGTAGCGTATGTAATAATTTCACCATATATGGCCTTAACCTTGGTATAATACAGTTCCCGAACATCGGTTTTAAGATCTTCTTTGGATTTCATAATAACCTGCTTGACCTTTAAATCCGATTTAACATCATCTCTATGAATGTTCAGCCCATGGGTTACAATTTCAAAGACTGCATTTGAATACAGGTATTTGGACTCATTAACCAATGACACAATTAAAGTTTCAGGGTATTTGAGCACTTTATCACTCAAATATTTGGGCTCATTAATTTGCTTTTCAGGTTCAACCTTAACAGTAACTATTTTCTCAACCAAGGTGGCGATAGGCTTAATAAACCAAACCAATACAAAGGTGTTCGTAATATTAAACGTAGTATGAAACAACGAAAGTGCTACCGGTATTGCCGCTGCACTGATATATGGAGAGTCCGAACCGGTTTTTAACACCAACCATTCAATGAATCTTAAAAAGGGATAGAATATTGCCAAAACCCAGATAACCCCAATAATATTAAAGATTAAATGTGCCCTTGCGGTCCTTTTTGCATGGTAGTTGGCCACAATGGCGGCAAGGTTGGCAGTAATTGTAGTGCCAATATTCTCACCTAAAACCATAGCGGCAGCCATTGAAAAGGGAATCCATCCTTGGGCGGTCATTATTAAGGTTAGGGCCATGGTCGCACTGGACGATTGAATAATTATGGTTAGTAAGGTTCCTATACATAAAAACAACACCACTGACCAAATACCCAAGTCTGTATATCGGGTCAAAAACTCGAGAATTTCAGAGTTTTGTTTAATATCAGGAACAGCATCCTTTAAAAATTGAAGTCCAATAAATAAGATAGCAAAACCTATAATAAAGCCGCCCCAATTTTTAAGGTTCTTCTTTTTGGCAAACGTAAAGGCAAATCCCAATCCCACAAGGGGTAAAGCTATTGCACTCATGCTTACTTTAAACCCCAAAATAGTGATTAGCCAGGCAGTAATGGTTGTACCAATATTTGCTCCCATAATTACACTAATAGATTCCATAAGTGTAAGCAAAGATGCATTGGAGAAGCTAACAACCATTAGGGTCGTTGCGGACGAGGACTGAATAACCGAGGTAATAAAAAAACCGGTAAGTATCCCAAAAAATCGATTGGAGGTCATTGTCGCCAATATCCTACGCATCTTATTTCCGGCCAAACTCATGAGTGCATCGCTCATCACCTTCATGCCGAACAGAAAAAGGCCCAAGGCCCCAAGCAACTGTAATATATCAAAAAAACTATAGTTCAAAATATATTCCGAGTATGTTATTTTAAAGTAAATATAATGTAAATTGACAGTAAGTAAAACAGAATCCTTCCTGAAAAATAATATATAAAAATTAATTAAATCCACATATAAATCCAAACATTAATTGTTGATTTTAAGATACTTAGAATCCATAATTGAGTTTCCAATATAGCGGGAGTCATGAGATGGTCAATAACCCCTTAGTTGTTCAATTGATAACAATTTCATTACATTCAATTCTGCAATTTGCTGTAGGTTTGCAAGGATATTTTGAACCTTCTAGATATGGATAATATATACTTGCTCATGATTATTGCATTGGCCGTTTTGGCCGTGGCGGATTTGGTCGTTGGCGTTAGTAACGATGCAGTAAACTTTTTGAATTCTGCCATTGGTTCAAAGGCAATTTCCTTTAAAACCGTTATGATCGTAGCCAGTATTGGTATTGCCTGTGGTGCTATTTTCTCAAGTGGTCTTATGGAAGTTGCACGGAAGGGTATTTTTAATCCTGGTGAATTCTACTTTGATGAGATTATGTTCATTTTTATGGCCGTAATGATAACAGATATCCTGTTATTGGATTTCTTCAATACCCTTGGTATGCCAACTTCAACCACAGTATCGATTGTATTCGAACTATTAGGTGCTGCGGTGGCCATGGCATTGATCAAAATTGGCATGGACAATGGAAACTTCTCTGATGTAATAACCTATATCAATACGTCAAAAGCTATACAAATTATTTCCGGTATTTTATTATCAGTTGTTGTAGCCTTCTCCATTGGTGCTCTGGTACAATGGGTTTCCCGATTACTTTTGTCCTACGATTTTGAGAAAAAAGCAAAATGGGTTGGCGCCATATTCGGTGGTTTTGCATTATCTGCCATCACCTATTTTATCTTGATGAAAGGTATTAAGGGAACTCCCTATGCCGGAGAAAGTTTTGATCTGATCGGAGGCGTTACCATTAAAGACTTTATAGAGATCAACGTATTTCCCATTGTTGCCGTTAATTTCGTTGTATGGTCCCTAATTTCTTATCTGCTGATTAATTTTACAAGAACAAATATTTATAAACTAATCATCGGGGTGGGAACATTTGCCCTGGCATTGGCATTTGCAGGTAACGATCTGGTAAATTTTATAGGTGTTCCCATTGCGGCTTGGCAGTCCTATGAGGCATGGGCGGCTTCAGGTGTAGCAGCAACGGAGTTTAGCATGGATATTCTCGCCAAAAAAGTGCCGACACCTACTTTTCTATTGTTTATCGCGGGCATGATAATGGTTACCACCTTGTGGTTATCAAAAAAAGCGCGTTTTGTGGCCGATACAGAAATAAACCTATCACGGGAAGGGGAAGCAAGAGAACGATTTAGGCCAAATTTCCTTTCAAGGGGCTTGGTGCGGTCCGCAATTTTGATATCCAATGTCTCTTCAGCTTTTATGCCTAGTTCGATTCAAGCTAAAATTGGAAAGCAATTCAACAAACCTGTGATTGCACTATCCAAGGATAAAACACACCAATTACCTGCCTTTGATATGGTTCGTGCTGCTGTGAACCTTATGGTTGCTGGTATCCTGATCTCTATTGCCACTTCTTATAAATTACCTCTATCAACCACCTATGTCACCTTTATGGTTGCAATGGGCACCTCTCTTGCCGATAAGGCCTGGGGAGCTGAAAGCGCCGTATACAGGGTTGCTGGAGTGCTAAATGTAATTGGTGGTTGGTTTATGACTGCCATTATAGCATTTATTGCAGCTGGGGCCATATTGGCCATCATAAGTTTCGGTAAGGGCTCGGCCATTGCCATACTATTATTTGCAGTTTTATTATTATTGGCACGAAATTATATTTCTTATAATAAAAAAGCAAAGGAGCGCAAAGCCGAAGATAGTTTGAACAAGGCAGAGAGCAGCTCTATACAGGGTGTTATTGAGGAAAGTGCCCATAACATCTCCAACGTCATTAAAAGAAGCAACAAATTGTTCACCAATAGCATTAACGGTCTGGCAAAGCAAGATTTGAACCTTCTGAAAAAGAACAAAAAAGGAGTTATTAAACTATCGGCGGAAGTAGACGAATTAAGAGACCATATCTTTTACTTTATAAAAAACCTGGACGAGGCAAGTGTAGGTGCCAGTAATTTTTATATTACCATCTTGGGTTGTTTGACTGATATAGCGCAATCCCTGGAATATATTACAAAAATAACGCACAAGCATGTAAACAATAACCATAAAAAATTAAAGTACAGCCAGATAAAAGAACTTAAGGAAATTGATATTGCACTTGAGACCGTTTTAAACAAGACCAAAAAAGCATTTGATAGTCGATCCTTTGAAGAAATAGGAAAAATACTAAGTAACAAACAGGAGCTTTTTGATTTGATTTCCCAAAAAATTGAGAAACAAGTGTCCAGGACTCGTACCGAAGAGTCGAGCCCCAAAAACACGACCCTATATTTTTCATTATTACTGGAAACAAAGGATTTGATGTCTTCAACCATAAATTTGTTGGAACTTTATTATCAGAAACATGACAGTTCTGTAAGGCCTGCGACATTAAATGATTCCCATTAAATTGGTGCGCTTAACTTAAGATAATTAAGTACCTTGGACATCTCAATACATGGCTATGACAAGGTACTTTTTTTTATACGCAACTTTTCTTTTTTTAAACACAGCAGTTGGGCAAGAGGTGACAGGTTCCCAGCTTTTGGAAAATTCCATAGAATACCATGATCCCAATGGCTCATGGGATTCGTTCAAAGGCATACTTTCCATTACAATGCAAACTCCGAAGGGAAGTGATCGGATTAGCGATATTGCGCTGAATCTCCCTGAAGAATACTTTAAACTAACTTCAAATAAAGACGAAAATGTCATTGAGTATACCTTGGATAAGGATGAATGTATCTTGGCATTAAATGGAAGTACAGTCATATCCAAAGCTGAAACAGATAGTCTTAGGTTGACCTGTGATCGGGCAAATATGATGAAAGATTATTACACCTACCTATATGGGCTCCCTATGAAACTAAAAGACCCAGGAACCGTTATTGACCCCAAGGTACGCACCAAAACCTTTAAGGGTAAAGAATATTTGGTGTTGAAGGTTAGTTATGAAAAAACTGTTGGCAAGGATACTTGGTATTTTTACTTTGACCCAAAAAACTTTGCCATGGAAGTCTATCAATTTTATCATGACCAATCCAAGAATGACGGTGAATATATTCTTCTGAACGGTGAAGAAAAAATCATGGGGATCAAAATGCCAAAAACCAGAGCTTGGTACTTTAATAAGAACGATACATATCTTGGAACGGATATTTTGACCCGTACTGCACCTTTTTAAACTGCAATTGCAAATTAAGGGACTACCCCTATTATTCCACATTCCAGCACAAAACAACTCTTTTTTACCCGAGTATTTTTCGATATAAATCCTGTTGTAATCCTTATTTCATAACTGACGGATATCATAGGATAAGAATTTCTTGATCAATATTTTAGCGATAACGGGTAAAACCGTAATTATGGAATTACCCAAGCATTAATCATTAAAATATTAATATCATGAAAAAAGTAATTCTTGGTTTACTTGTTCTTGGCCTAACCACCCAATCCTATGCCCAGATTGTTCAGGTTGAAGAATTGTCTGAAGTTATTGTGACTGCTGTTAATTACAAATATTTAAATGCAGCTGATTCCAAAGATATCGCAGTTCCTGTCAAATTACTGCAACGCAAGGCGGCTGCCTATGATGTGAAAGCGTCTGACTTGTATGATGACGATTACGATTATTACACCGTATCCTTTTTCATCCCTGAAGGCAAGATAGTTGCCGTTTATGATGACGAAGGGAAAATATTAAAAACCATTGAGAAATTCAAGGACATACGGCTTCCCGATGCAGTTGGTGCTGCCTTGATTGAAAGATTTCCTAATTGGACCGTTGTGGATGACGTATACATAGTAAAGTATAGCGATAAAAAAGGAGCCAATAAAACCTATAAACTTAAATTGGAAAACGGTGACAAAAGAATGAAGGTTAAAGTAGATGAAACGGGTACGTTCCTTTAGACTAAAGCAACATCACTAAACAGTATTGGCATTCAATTAAAAGGACTTAACCTTTAAAGGTTGGGTTCTTTTTAACCCAACAGACTAACTATAAAAATTCTATACCTCTATATTGCCATAACTCTTATCCCTAAATTCTTCTCTGTTAAATTATCATATTAAAGCCGATAATAAATATAGCGTACTCATTTTAAACACAATAAATTTGGTGCTAATACAGAATAATACGTTCATTTGTAGTTCTAATCATGGAATCATGAAAAAAATAATACTTGGATTGTACGTTATTGGTAGTATAGGTACTTGCTTCTCCCAAATCAATAAAACAGAAGAGTTATCTGAAGTTGTTGTGACTGCTGTAAATTATAAATACCTTAATACTGCCGATTCCAAAGACGCAGCAATTCCAGTAAAACTATTGCAGCGTAAGGCTGCCTCCTTTAATGTAAAAGAATCCAATTTATATGATGAAGTCTTTGAAAAATATACAGTGTCGTTTTTCATCCCCGAAGGCAAGATAGTGGCAGTATATAATCAAGAAGGTAAGATTATTAGAACCATCGAGAAGTTTGTGGATATAAAACTACCTGAAGCGGTGGGCAATGCAGTGGCCAAAAAATTTCCCGCCTGGGAAGTGATTGATGATGTATACTTGCTGAACTATAGTGATATAAAAGGGGCAAATAAGGTTTACAAACTAAAAATTAAAAAAGAGGATAAGTATAAAAGAGTTAAATTGGATGAAACCGGCAACTTCCTAAAATAGAATTATAAAGCCTAATCATTTGACATATAATTTGGACGTATTACTCATTAAAAAAACAGGGTATAATTTTAGTTTTGGGCAGTCTCCTCTTTTAATTCGAACAAATAATATACTACCGATAAAAGTTCATTTCGTCCATATACTTCCACACGGAATCTGGCAGCAGTGCCCTGATATTTTTTCCCTCTTTATGCTGCTTCCTAATAAAAGTAGATGAAATTTCCATGATTGGAGCGCCTATAAAATGTATTTTAGCGTGGCCCTTAAATTGCTGATCTTGCTTCCCTTCTGTGATTCTCGGATACACGTATATGTCATGATTTTCCAGAATTACAGTATGGTTCTTCCATTTATGAAAACTAACAAGGTTGTCCTCACCCATAATTAGTGAAAAATGATATTGCTTCCCGTATTTTTCTTCCAAATGTACCAAGGTATTTATGGTGTAGTTGGGTTGGGGCAGGTCAAATTCAATTTTGCTGGGTTTTAGGTTGGGGTAGTCCTTGGTAGCCTCAAACACCAATTGATAACGATGATGGTCTTCCAACAAAGTTTTCTTAGTCTTAAAAGGACTTTGGGGTGTAACCACAAACCAAACCTCATCCAAATCTGAAAATTCCACCATATGGTTGGCAATAACCAAATGTCCTATATGAATCGGGTTGAATGTGCCAAAGAAGAGTCCAATTTTTTTATCCATACCAACTAACTACTATTGTAACCCAATGTACATACGTCTTTAGCATCCCGTTGCCGCCATATTAGGCAAATTCCAAGACTCACATTTCTACAGACACCGTATGCACAAAAAATACTATTTCTGCTTTATACCAACAAAATTTGCGACCAGTTTATGCGCTTCCTTTAAGGCAATTTCCAAATTATAGTTCTTTATAATGGCATCAAACTGAGGGGCAGTAGCCAACTCCACAGAAGCTTTGGCAATCCGCATATTGATCTTATCATCAGTCTCGGTACTGCGTTTCTTTAATCTAATCTTTAACTCATCAACACTGGGTGGCTTTACAAAAACGGCCAAAGTTTCATTGGGGTATTTCTTCTTAATTCGAAGTCCACCTGCCACATCTATATCAAAAATCACATTTTTACCTTCAGCCCATAACCGTTCGACCTCACTGTTAAGCGTCCCATAAAAGTTGTCGCGATATACCTCCTCCCATTCCAAAAAATCATCGGCTTTAATATGCTTCTTAAATTCAGAAAGGGATATAAAATAATAATTTTCACCATGTTTTTCCGTGCCTCGTTCTGGACGGGAGGTAGCCGAAATAGAAAAGGCCAGGTTAAGTTCTGGCTGCTCGAGTAAATACTTTACTATAGTAGTCTTTCCACTACCGGAAGGTGCCGAAAAAATAATGAGCTTACCTCCTTCCATTAAAGTACATTAAGCATTTGTTCCTTGATTTTTTCCAACTCGTCCTTCATCTGTACCACCAGTTGTTGCATGGGCGCGTAATTTGCCTTGGATCCAATGGTGTTAATTTCCCTCCCAAGTTCCTGACTTATGAATCCCAATTTTTTGCCATTGGAATCCTTGGATTCCATGGTACTCAAAAAATAATTCAAATGGTTTGCCAATCGTACTTTCTCCTCGGTGATATCGTATTTTTCCAAATAGTATATCAGTTCTTGTTCAAAACGGTTGGCGTCCAACTCGGCTTTAAGGTCGGACACGGCCTTTTCCAAACGCCCACGAATTGTGGGAATACGTTCGATATCCATTTGTTCCACCTTTTCGGCCAACATTTTCAAAGTATCTACCCGTTCGGTAAAGTCCTTCTCCAACATCTTTCCTTCTTCCGTTCTAAATGCATTGATTTCAATCAGTGCAATTTTCAACGCATCCAGTATGGTTGCGTATTCATCCTTATCAATATCTTTCCGTTCGGTCTTAAAAGCATCCGGCAATCGAACGGCCATTTCCAAGAATTTTAGATCCTCTCCGTCGGCTATTGCGCTCAGTTGCTTCATGTATTGTCGAACCACTGTTTCGTTGACCACAGAAGTGGTCTCGCTACCTGTGATTTCTATATACAATCCAAAATCGACCTTGCCTCGCACCAAGGAACTTGCTATGGTCTTTCGCAACTCCAGTTCCTTTTCCCGATATGCAGAGGGGATACGAGCATTCAAATCCAGACTTTTACTGTTGAGGGATTTGATTTCAATGGTAATCTTCTTGGAGGGAAGCTGTATTACATGCCTCCCGAATCCCGTCATGGATTGGATCATATACTATTATTAAGTTTAGGCAAAGGTAATTAACCTAGGCATAATATTTAATGTGGGGCAACTTAAAAAAGCACTGAAATACTTTTACAATTCCCTTACCCAAATATTTCTATAACTTACTCTACTATTATCTCCATGGTCTTGAAGTCTAATTGGTGCTTTACCATGAGCCTCGTTTTTTGGCCATCCTATATATGGAGTGGTACCTTTTATTTCGACATGGTCCTGAATTAAAATTCCATTGTGTAAAACTGTAATGGTTGCAGATTTTACTTTGTTTCCTTCAGCATTAAATTCAGGTGCGTGATAAACTATATCATATGTATTCCATTGTCCACTTTGCCTAGAAGCCCTTACCAGGGGAACGGTTTGTTTATAAATAGCCCCAACCTGGCCATTAACATAGGTGTCATTGTCATTATTGTCCAGCACCTGTATTTCGTATCTGTTTTGTAAAAAAATACCACTATTGGCCCTGCTTTGCCCTTTCCCTTGAATTTCAGAAGGAGACATCCATTCTACATGTACTTGCACATTTCCAAAATTTCGCTTGGTCTGTATATCCCCTGCAAGATTCTTAACGGTCATACTACCATCGATATTAAGATGCCAATCAGCAGCAGTACTGTCCTTTGAACTGCTCCAGTCATTAAAATTATCGCCATTGAATAGAACAATGGCATCGCTGGGTGCAGCGGTATCATTTGACTCTGGCACAACTACAGCTGGTACAGGTTTATAAACCTCAGTTGCCTCTGGTGATGTAGGTTCCTCGCCTATATACTCCTCTTGTTGTACTACGCTTTCAAATAGTCCATTTTCGTCCAAAACTACTTCAGTTGTTTTTTCTTTACAAGAGCATACTAGGAGCACCAATACCAAAAAGTAAATATGCTTCATATTAAAGTTCTTTTATTTTTATATCTCTATAAGATACCATATCTCCATGGTCCTGTAAACCAATTTTTCCCGTAGTGTATTTTCCAAAATGCTTCCATTCCGCAAATTTGGAATCGGCCACCATGGAATTCCAACCATCCCCGTTTACCGGAAAATCAACAATCTTTTCACCATTCAACACCACACTTCCTTCGTTGATTTTATGATTAATGGTGAGTACACAGATATTCCATTCCCCAACCGGCTTTGTTACATCATTGGAAGGGGCTACCATATCATATAAAGCCCCTGCTTGATGTGTCTTGCCCTCAACTTTTGCATCAGGATGCTTTAAATTGTCCAAAACCTGTATCTCCGGTCCCGATTGATAAGCCTCAGGTAGCGAAGGGTCTTCCTTTACTCCCCAAAAAATACCACTGTTACCCGTATCCGATATCTTCCATTCCAAAGACAATATAAAATCGGTATATTCCTTTTTAGTGACCAAATTAAAACTCTCAGCCTTGTCACTTTCCCTAGGAGGATAAAAGACCATGGCACCATCTTCCAATTTCCAGGTTTTTGGCACATCTTCCCTAAGATACCCCTTCCAGCCCTCAAAAGAGGTGCCGTCGAATAGAATGGTCCACTCCTTTTGATCTCATGGTTCAACATTGCTTTCTGCAATATGCTCTAAACCATTTTCATTGGATATTTTTTTGGAATTCTCCTTACAGCTTACCCCCAACAAAGCAATTAACACAATCAATATTAATTTTTTCATCTAATTCGATTTAAAATAGTTATTAAAGACCTAATATTTTTCTTAGCTCCGCTTTATCAATTTCAGCTCCGGCAAAATCATCAAATGTTTTTTCGGTAGCCTCAATAATATGGTTTTTAATAAACTTTGCACCTTCTATTGCTCCCTGTTCAGGACTTTTAATACAACATTCCCATTCCATTACGGCCCAAACGTCACAACCGTACTGTGTTAATTTTGAAAAAATAGTCTTAAAATCTATTTGTCCGTCACCCAATGATCGATACCTTCCTGCACGGTCTCCCCAATCGTTATACCCCCCAAAAGCACCTTTTTTCCCAGTTGGGTTAAATTCGGAATCTTTAACATGGAACGATTTAATGAACTCATGGTAGTGATCTATATAGCTGATATAGTCTAATTGCTGCAACACAAAATGACTGGGATCGTATAAAATATTTACTCGTTTATGATTACCTGTGGCCTCCAAAAAACGTTCAAAAGTATCTCCGTCATGCAAGTCTTCCCCTGGATGAATCTCGTAACATACGTCAACTCCCTCCTTGTCAAAATGGTCCAAAATTGGCATCCATCTTTTCGCCAGTTCACCAAATCCCATCTCTACCAATCCTGCCGGCCGTTGTGGCCAAGGGTGCATGGTATGCCATAGTAAAGCCCCAGAAAAAGTGGCATGGGCAGTAATCCCCAATCTGCGACTTGCTGTTGCCGCCTTTTTAACAGTTTCCACAGCCCATTCCGTTCGTGCCTTTGGATTGTTTTTAACCTTATCTGGCGCAAAATTGTCGAACATTAAATCATAGGCTGGATGTACAGCGACCAACTGACCTTGTAAATGCGTGGAAAGTTCAGTAATTTCCAAGCCATATGAATTTATTTTACCCTTAAGTTCGTCACAATAGGTCTGACTAACTGCAGCTTTGTCCAAATCGATCAAAAAGTTTTCCCATGTAGGTATTTGTATGCCTTTGTATCCTAAATCTGCTGCCCATTTGCACATCCCATCCAAGGTATTGAAAGGGGGTTTACTATCTACAAATTGAGCTAAAAAAACGGCTGGTCCTTTAATTGTCTTCATTTTTCAAATGCTATTGTAAATTCAAATTTATATGTTGTATTTAATTTTAAGAATTAAATCCTATATTTAGACTGTATATCTTCTATATGACCCTCTTATAGGGAGAAGTTATAAATATAGGAATAAGTAATGAGCCATGGTAAATTATTGATGCGAATTGAAAGGTTTTCCACGGCAATTTATATCCTCCCCATAGCAATGGTTTTAATTTTAATTGCAGGTGGGAAAACTTTCATAAATCTAAATGTGATTGTGTTATGATGAAGAATGCTTCGGCAAGAAACTTATGGGGTGACTATTTGGACGCCCACCTTGAATATGCCTCGGAACAGGCTCCTAAGGTGAATTATTTCTGTGATAATGAAAAAGATGCCAATACGAGTATCAAACTAATTAATAAGGGGTTAAAAAAGGCCACAGCACACTCGCTGTTAGGACTACAGCTAAGAAATGAGCCTCTCCCCAAAATTGGGGATTTTCGTGTTGTGACAAATTGGGAAGGTCAGGCGAAAAGTATTGTAAGGACCATATCCGTTAAAATGACCCCTTTCTTTAATATTGATGAACACCATGCCTTAATGGAAGGTGAGGGAGATAAGAGCCTTGCCTATTGGAAAAAAAACCATTGGGATTACTATACCAGGGAGTTAGCTCCATATAATCGTGTGCCACGAGAAAGCATGATCATTGTATGCGAAGTTTTTGAGAAAGTCTTTTAAAAAAAAAGCCGCTGTTAGCGGCTTTTTTATCTCTTACTATTTACTGTTTGTTAATCTAATTCTACCCAAACATTTCCTTTTTGGTGGGAAGCAACACTGCTTTCTATAAAATTAAGTCCGCGAACACCATCCAACATAGTTGGGAATTCCCCCGAATTATATTTTTCTCCACGGATTGCTTTTGCAGCACCCAAATAAATATTTGCCATAGCGTCAAATATACCTTCTGGATGCCCAGGAGGAAGCTTTGTGCTGTTTAATGACAGTTCCGAATTATAACTATGTCCGGGCTTATATACTTGCAGGGGTTTATCATCGCTAAAAACATACAATATATTGGGGTTTTCTTGTTCCCATCGTATTCCGCCCTTATCACCATATATAGAAATGGCCAAACCGTTTTCCTCTCCAGTGGCAATCTGACTCGATCGGATTACCCCTTTGGCATTTCCGTTGAAACGGACAAGTACTGTACCATCGATATCCATTTTGTTGTCATCATATAGGTAGTTAAGATCTGCCAAAATAGATTTTATCGGCATTCCTGTGGTAAACTCAACCAAATTAAAAGCATGAGTGCCAATATCCCCTATACAACAACTTATTCCCGCTTTCTCAGGATTTAGACGCCATGTTGAAGACCGTTTTTCCTTATCATGTATTACAGGGTTAAGCCATCCTTGGTAGTAACGGGCATCCACCTTATGAATATTCCCCAAAGACCCATCTTTGATCATTTCACGAATCTGACGTACCATTGGATACCCAGTATAGGTATGGGTAACCACAAAAATGGTCTTAGCCTTCTCCAGGGTGGCCTGCAATATTTTTGCCTCCTCATAGGTTGTTGTCATTGGCTTCTCACAAATGACATGAAATCCGTTTTCCAATAACTTTTTGGCCATGGGAAAATGCAAAAAGTTAGGGGTAAGTATAGAACAAACCTGAATTCGCTCATCTTTTGGAAGCTTCATTTCTTCTTCAACCAGAGTATCAAAATCCTTGTAAATTCTATTGGTTGGCAATCCTATTTCCTCTGCAAAGCCCACATTAGCAGCAAAATCCGGATTAAAGACCGCTCCTACAATTTCATAATTGTCATTGATAAAAGAAGCTACCCTGTGCAATACGCCTATGAGCGAATCACCTCCACCACCTAAAACGCCTAATCTAATTTTATTACTCATCTTATTTATATTCTATTTTTTCATTTTTAAATAAAAGTGCAAAAATCACAAATACTACCGCTGCAAAAATGGAAGGGAACATCCAAATGTCTTGCCAGCTATGTGTGTTTTCAGCTATCAAATATTTGTCAGATATTATTCCGGCAACCCAAAAACCAATTAGCATCCCCACTCCATAGGTGGCCAAAGTTATTAATCCCTGAGCGGCACTTTTGACTTTTTCTCCGGCCTTGGAATCGGTATAAATTTGACCCGACACAAAAAAGAAATCATAACAAATTCCATGTAGCGCAATACCAATTACAAGCATGAAGAATAAATCTCCGGCATCCCCGAAGGCAAATAGGGCATATCGTATTACCCATGCCAACATTCCGAACAAAATAGTTTTTTTGAAACCGTATTTTTTGAAGAAAAATGGCAATAACAACATAAACAAAACCTCCGAAACTTGTCCAAACGAAGCCCATGTGGTAGAGTTCTCCACTTTATATTCCGTTAGAAAGAGGCTGATATTTTGGTAGTAGAACGCCAATGGAATACATATTAAAACAGAGGATATAAAGAAGGTCAAAAAATTTCTGTCCTTTAACAACTTCAAAGCGTCCAATCCAAGGATATCAGAAATTGTAACTTTCTTATCTTTATCTACACTTGGAGGCGTCTTGGGTAATGTAAAACTATATATTCCCAAAATTGCAGAAGCAATCGCTACCATTAGAAAGGTATTTGATAAGGCCCCTTGTTCAATGTTTGCAATTGAATCCCACTTAAAAGCAAGGCTTATTACCCATCCGGCCGTAATCCATCCGATGGTTCCAAATACTCTAACAAATGGGAATTGTTTAGCCGGATCTGTCATTTGATTAAATGACACCGAATTAACCAAAGCCAATGTAGGCATATAAGCGATCATGTAGCCCAATACATATGGATAGAAATCACTAAACTCTGTGACCATTGACATTTGATACATTAAGATGGCTCCAACAATATGGAGTACACCAAGTATCTTTTCTGCATTAAAATACCGATCTGCAATTAAACCAATAATGAAAGGCGCAATAATAGCCCCCCACGACTGGGTTGAAAAAGCCATTGCCGATTCTCCTCCTGTAGCATTTAAATTGTTTCCCAAATAGGCTCCTAGGGTTACAAACCAACCTCCCCAAATAAAAAATTCCAAAAACATCATTATCGACAGTTGCACCTGTGTCCTTACTTTCATAATTTATTTATATTATCGTTTATAATTAATATAATCCATAGGAATAGGTTCGATCCCATTGTTCCTAAAATCCATTGAAATCTGGGCCCTATGATGTGTAGAATGATTTATGATATGGAACAGAATATCCAGTATCGTTTGGGTAAACAACCGTCCATCTGAATTTTCATAATCAATCCTTTTTTCGAAATCATCCACGTTGGTTATGATTTCAAAGGAACTTCGTTGATTTTCGTAATGGATATCTGCCCATTCTTTGATAGGGTGAATATCAAAGGCCTTATAATTTGACGGTTTTCCTAATATTCTAGCATTCCAACCATGATGTGCATTTAAAATATGGCTAAAAAGCATAATACTCTTTTCAGGAATATCTTCCAAAGTACTGCACTTCTCAATCAGTTTTTTATTACAAAAAAAGTTGTAGTCAAAAAGTTGGTTAAAAAAAACGTTCATAAAACCCTGTCCCTGTTAATTAAGTTGTTTTGCAGCCTTGAGCATAAGTTCTTTGGTAGCAATAATTCCCGCTTCCTCTCCCAATTCGGTTCCTTCATATTCTACACCTATATATCCAGCGTATCCCGCATCTTTTACGATCTGTAGCAATTTTACATAATCTACTTCAGTTTCGTTTCCATCTGCGTCAAAATTGTGCGACTTAGCACTTACGGCTTTTGCATAGGGCATCAATTCGGTAACTCCTTTATAATTATCGTAATGTTCCACACAATTATCCGCATCATCCTTAGTGATACAGAAGTTTCCAAAGTCGGGCAAAGTTCCACAGTTGTCCATATTTACTTTTGTCATTATTTCAGCCAACATTGCAGCATTGGAAGATAAGCCTCCATGATTCTCCACAATAACATTGACGTTTTTATCCTTGGCATAAGTTGCCAATTGGGTCAATCCATCCACCGCACTGGCCATCCATTCTTCAGGCACTGTACTCCCAGAAATATTTACCCTTATGGAATGACAGCCCATGGCCATCGCTGCATCCACCCATTTAAAGTGGTTTTCGACTCCTTTTTTTCTTTCTTCAGCATCGGAAGTGGCCAAATCCCCTTGATTATCAATCATAATTATAAGATTCTCCAAACCGTGCTTTTTACTTTCAGCATTGGATTTTTCAACAAAAGCGGCCATTGCCTCATCGGAAAAATTTGCTGCCATAAGTTCATCGTCATATAATTGACTTACATATTCCAAACCGCTAAAACCCCAGCTTTTTGCTTTTTCAGCAAAAGAATAGGGGTCAACCCCATCTTTTTGGATCATATTATGCATAGACCATTGTGCCAATGAAAGTTTAAAAAAAGGTTCCTTTGTTTCTATACTGCTTTCTGTTTCTTCAACGGTTTCCTTTTTCTTGTTTTCTTTGCAGGCATATCCTATCATTAATATCAACGCAAGAAATAAATGGGTGCTGTTCTTAATAAAATTTCTTCTTTTCATTTTTTATTTGTTTTGGTTTTTAAGATAATGGAAGCTACTATAACGTT
>CAXMOE010000040.1:17363-17669 GCA_964194835.1 uncultured Flavobacteriaceae bacterium
ACATGGGTGAATTCTATTACAATGAAGAACAAGAATCGTATGATGCAATCGTTGTGGGCACAGGAATTAGTGGAGGATGGGCAGCGAAGGAATTATGTGAAAATGGACTGAAAACATTGGTTTTGGAACGTGGTCGTATGGTAAACCACATTAAAGATTACACAACCGCACATATGGATACCTGGGATTTTCCGAACAATGGGGAAATAACGAGTGAAGATAAAGCCAAACAATTAAAACAATCCAGAACCGGATACACCACTAAAGTTGCCAGCAAGCATTGGTTTGTCAGCGATTTGGAACATC
>CAXMOE010000041.1:0-429 GCA_964194835.1 uncultured Flavobacteriaceae bacterium
AAATTTCGAGTCGTTTCGTTTTGGATTTCCTGATTGCTGGTCCAGGAACTGGCTTTCATAGCTACGAGCTTATCCAACGACAAATGCTACCAGATGAATTCTATGATGACCTTAATGAAGCCTTAAGTAATTACAGTATTTTTGACTTGGTGGGCAGTGATTTTCAATTCAAATCTAATGATGCAGACACAAAATTTTCAACATGGTCTTTTAGGTACGGTATTACTTTGGGCTATTCTTTTTAAATAGAATTGTATTTCATTGAAGTTGCTTTTTGGTCGATTAATTATATTACTAGCAAAGTGATTTGAACTGCATTTAAATGACCTTAATTGTCAATATAGCTCAAAATGATTGTTTGGAATTTTGGCAGTAAGCTGAAGCTTCCTTTTGATCGTTAATTCTTTCCTTTATTCAACCATAGTAGCA
>CAXMOE010000041.1:441-7816 GCA_964194835.1 uncultured Flavobacteriaceae bacterium
CCTATATGACTATTATGAGCAAAACCAGGATTATTTGGAATCTCAATTAAAAATTAACCCCTGATTTTTATAGAACTCTATTGACTATTTTTTACTTTACTAGGAAATATCGTATATAGCCTACCAACTTTAAGCTGTTGTAAATAATTTACGAATAGAGAAATAATAAAGAAATAAATCTTATATTTAGTGCTGCCAATGTTCCCCGAAGTTAGAAATCTTACTAACAAGAACAGAGGTAATGAATAATATATCTTCCAGATTTGATGTTGCTTTGTCGGCCTATGCCGTAAATTATTTAAGAGGACTACGGGAGCGCCAAATTCCTGTTCGTAAGCCACTCGGCAAAAGTCTGATACGCTATTTTTCTTTAAATACCCCCAACAATTATTTGCCGGTACATGTGATTTGTGATTTTTTTACTGAGGCTAGAAAGCAATATGGCCTTGAGTTTTTTTCGTACCAATATCTGGCCCATTTTAAGCTCCGGAATATGGGCTTAAATGGTAATTTTTTGGTTTCTAATAATCGTGTTTTGCCCACGTTACAAAATTTCGTCAAATATGGTAACCTATTATGCACGAATCAGGATGTGCAACTGAATATTAAGGGTACCCATGTTTTTTGTAGTAATGGGTTTAATGCAAATTTAGGTTTAGAAAGAAACACAATGGAGCATATCTGGTCGTTGATGTTGTTGGATGTATTAAAAAGTGCCGAAGGTGATTTATGGTGGCCATCGGAAATACAATTTACTGGTAAGGAAAGCGATTGCCCTAAACTTGACCATATACCGGAGACTACTAAAATTAGTTTTAATCAGGATCGTGCGGGCATACGCTTTAATACCAGTACGCTTGCCAAACAGTTTGCCATAGGCAAAAAAATAGATGTTACTGAAAAGATGCTGCAACCCCCGGCTTTAAGTCTATCGGGAAAGATTGAACAGCTATTTGACAATATGTATTCTATTAACCTTCCTTCTATGCCAACAACAGCAGAATTCTTTGGGGTTTCCGGTTCTACATTAAAAAGACATTTGGCGGCAGAACAGATAAATTATCATGAGATATTGGAACGTTGGCGTTTTATGAAAGGGGTGAACCTCTTGACGGAGACAAACCTGAAAATAAAAGAAATCAGTGATTGTTTGTACTATGCCAATTCAGCCAATTTTGTTAGGGCATTCAGGCGTTGGTCAGGCAAAACACCAATGGAGTATAGAACGGCAAGTTAATCTGGTGGGTATTTGGCCAATCTACAATCTGGATTGTCCATTAAAACTAAAAGCACAATAATTAATTTTTATGAAATTAAATCGATCAATACTCTTACTACTAATCGCAAGTCTTCCAATATTAGTACTTGGCCAAAACCAGGATTTGGATCAAAATTCTGGTTCCCAATGGGAATTTGATATTGCTCCCTATATCTGGTTTTCCAGCATTAAGGGAAATATTGGATTTCTAAATCAAACAGTACCTGTAGAAGCTGAGTTTAAAGATATTTTGGACCAGTTAAGTTTTGGAGCCCTACTTCATGGGGAAGCCCATAAAGGATCCTGGACCATAATGACAGATGTGGTCTATTTAAAGATAAAAGAAGAAGGAAACCTCGTCAATGGTTTAGTTAGCACTGAAGTGGAAATTGACCAAACAATTTGGGAGGTAGGTGCCGCATATACCCTAATTAATTTAAACGATAATCTAACTTTTGATGGCCTATTTGGGCTGCGGTATTTTGGTCTTAAACCGAGTTTAATGGTTGGTCAGCAAAACGAACTTACTAAAAGCTTGGATTTTATAGACCCCTATTTTGGAATGCGCTTTAAAAGCGTGAACGATAAATGGATAAATACCGCCCGATTTGATGTGGGTGGATTAGGCGTAGGATCAAAAATCAGTTGGAAATTGAACTTATTCATCGGATATCAATTTTCAGATCTTTTCTCATTGCACCTTGGATATCAAGGCTATGATGTGGATTACGTAGATGACAATTCCTTCGCATATGATATGTACACCGGTGGATTCATAACCGGATTCAACTTTAATTTTTAATCTTAAAATCTTTATTATGAAAACTTTAATTACAACAAGACCGCAATTATTTCTAATTCTAATTAGCCTTCTTTTATCTTTTACGGGCAACGCACAAGTTGGGGGCTGGAATCCCGAATTGGAAAAAGAATCCAAGGAGGCTTTAGATAATATGTTGAAGGAATCTCCCAAATTGAAAACATTTGTAAATAAGGCCTATGGCTATGCGATATTCCCTAAAATCACCAAAGCAGGTTTGGGTATTGGTGGGGCCGCTGGTAAAGGTATTGTCTACCAAAATCACAACATTGTAGGATCATCGAAGTTAAAGCAGGCTTCTTTTGGTTTACAGGCAGGCGGGCAACAGTACAGTGAAGTCATCTTCTTTGAAAATAGGGAGTCTTTTGAAAATTTCATTAATGACAAATTGAAATTCGATGCCCAGGCATCTGCGGTAGCTATAACTAAAGGAGCCTCCATTGATGCGGCTTATCATAACGGTGTGGCCGTTTTTACTCGTGTAAAAGGAGGTTTGATGTATGAGGCTTCTATAGGAGGTCAACATTTTAAGTTCGAGGGTTTAGAATAAATAATTATTAATTATATGAATCATTACACATTATGAAAACTGTTTTCATCTTATTTGTTACCATAGTTTTAACGGGCTCGGCAAATGCCCAGGACCGCACGGAAATAGAAATCTTTAAAGCGCGATTTAACCAGGAAAAAATAGATCTGGTGGCCAGTTTTATGGACTTTACCGTTTTGGAGGGTCAATTGTTTTGGTCTATTTATAAAGACTATGAACTAGAAAGATCTGAAATAGCCGATACACGGATTAAATTACTTTACCAGTATGCGAACAATTATGAAAACCTTACCAATGCCCAGGCAGACTACTGGTCTAAAGAGGTAATTAAATTACAACAGCATGAAATTGGTGTAAAAAAGAAATATTATAAAAAAATAGCAAAAGGACTTACTCCTCTATTGTCATTGCGCTTTTTTCAGTTTGAAGAATCGTTGCAAGCCGAAGTGAGAAGTGTAATCATGCAGAACTTGCCTGTACTGGAGAACTATTAGATAAAGATCATTTTGGCATAAACCGTCGAAAATATAAGATTTGTGATTATTAATCTAACAAATGAGAACTAGAATAATTTAAATAGAAAACAATATGAAAAGTTTAAAAACAACAACATATTCAATAGTCATCTTATTCTTAATGAATGTGACTCTAACAGCTAACGATTCCAAGAACAATAATTGGAATTTCCAAAAAGAACCAATAGTAAACATTCAGGACCCTATAACCTTACCGGTAGGCACTATTTTGTTCTTAAGGACCACAAAAACCATATCTGCAAAGAACTTTAATGCGGGGGATCACTTTTTTGTAGAACTAAATAAAGATGTTACTAGTAAGGGAAAAGTGATAATACCCAAAGGAACCATAGTACAGATGGAAGTGATGGTGTCTGAAAATAATAAGCGTAGGGCCAGCAGATTTGGGGTCACCGTAGGTGGGTTTATCATTGACAATTACCTGCAACAAGTTAAAACAGAGACCAAATTAGTAACTACAGAGGATATGGCCGGTGGTACAGTCAAAAAAGCAGCTATTGGTGCAGGTGTCGGTGCCGCATTTGGAGGAGGAAGCGGCGCAGGAAAAGGAGCAGCTATAGGTGGAGCGCTGGGGATGTTACAGCCCGGCCAGAGTATCCAGTTTCCGGCAGGAACTGAAGCTCAGTTTCAACTAGAACTTCCCTTAAAAGTGACTTGGTTATAATGCATTGATTGAAAAATAGTTGTGAAAAATAAAAACTTATTGATACTGGTTTTATTACTAATGGGATTCAACGCCCATTCCCAAATCCTAATATCTGCGATATTTGGCGACAAATTGAACTCCGACGGAATAGAATTTGGTCTTGAAGGTGGTTTTAATTGGTCTGATATATCGAATTTGACGGCAGATAAAAGACTCTCTTCCTTTAACCTGGGTTTTTATTTTGATATCCGCTTAAAAGATCAATGGAATTTATATACCGGGGTTTTGGTAAAAGGCAAATTAGGGGCCAGTGAATTGACTCAGGGAGATCTGTCTTTTTTGGAAATTGAGCCCTATGAAGAAGAAGGTACCTATAGCCAGGCAATAAACTACTTTGTAGTACCAGTTTTTATCAAGTACAATTTTGAAAACCGAATGTATGTCGAAGCCGGACCCCAATTTGGCCTAATGCATAAGGCTTTTGTTCTGTTTGAATCAGATGTAGATGATGTAAGCACACGCATTAAGGAAATGAATGATGATAAAATCAACAAATTGGACGCAGGTATTACCCTAGGAACCGGTTATAAACTTATGAAAGATAAAGGGATGACCCTAGGTATTAAATATTACCAAGGCTTTACCAATGTGTATAGTGGTATATCTGGTTCAAATAATAGTTCGCTGTTTTTAAAATTCAATATTCCTATTGGGGCTTCTAAGAGTAAGGAAAATAAAGTCAAGGACAAATCATAAATAGTCATGAGGACAAGAATTGTATTTTTAAGTATCATGGTGACCCTGTTTTGGGGGCAACTAAGTATCGCACAATATCCCAGCACAAAAATAAAAGATAAGCATCAGGCATATACCGATAGCCTGAAACAAGTAAAGTACGACAACATATTCCCTATTTGGGGTCAAAAGGCCTATGAAAAGGGCTTTGATATACCATATCCAACTGGGGTCATGGTTAATTATATGTATATAAAACAAGGCCTTACAATAGATAATCTTCAACTTGGTCTTCAAACCGATAATCTGGATGTTCCGCTAACGGGCGTTGATTTTGTGGAATTTGGAGATAATTATAGTACTGCAAATACTGTTATGTTCAGACCAGATGTTTGGGTATTGCCCTTTTTAAATGTTTATGGCCTATTTGGAACCGGTAATTCAAGGACCGAAGTGAATCTTAAATTTCCGGTTGAACTTAAATCGGTGGTAGAACAAAATGTAACGACTACTGGATTTGGGCTTACAGCGGCCGGAGGATTGGGCCCTGTTTGGATGGCTTTGGATGGTAACATATCATGGATAAAACCTGAATTATTGGATGACCCGGTAAAAGTCCAAACGTTCGGAATTCGTTTTGGACACAACTTTATTAATAAGCACAGGCCAGATCGTAACCTCGGGGTTTGGGTAGGTACTATGAGTGTTTCATTAGGCGCTAATACAGTAGGTGAATTAAAACTCAATGAGGCCCTACCTGAAGAAACATGGGCTAGAGCAGATGAAGTTGTGAACCAATATAATACTTGGTACAATTCATTAAACCCGCTTAATCCTATAGATCTAAAAAAAAGAGAAGCTGCCGATCTGGTCCTTACACCACTTTTTGAGCGTATAGGAGCGGCCGATGGTGAAGCTATAGTGCGATATGGTCTTGATAAAAGTGTAACGGAAAAATGGAACGGAATTATAGGATTCCAATATCAACATAATAAAAATTGGATGTTCCGCACGGAAGGTGGGATTATAGGAGACAGAAAATCATTGCTGCTTTCAGTGAATTGGAGATTCTTATTATAATAGCATAAATGAAAATTTAAATTGCCCTTAATACTGAAAATAATAAAACTAGAACCATGAAAACAAAAAACACTTATTATTTAATTGTACTGTTGTCGCTACTTTTTATTGGCTGTCAGCAAACCGATAATAAAGACAATTCAGAATCAAGCGAACAAGTTTCGGAAGGATTTGAAAAATACGGGCAGGAATTTAAAGGAAAGATTGCAGAATCTTATGCAGATTCTGAACAATGGTGGCCCAAAAAGAAACGTCCAAAAGAGGGTTCTCCCAACGTCATCATATTTCTTTTAGATGATACCGGATTTGCACAAATTGGATCCTTTGGGGGTGTAATTAAAACGCCAAATATTGATAAATTAGCTGCCAACGGTTTACGTTATAATAATTTCCATACAACGGCCTTATGTTCGCCTTCTCGTGCAACATTAATGGCTGGTCGTAATCCGCACAAAATTGGATTGGGAAGTCATGCTTTAACAGCCATGGGATTCCCTGGCTATAATGCAATTGTTCCTCCTTCGGCTAAATCTGTTGCCAATTATTTACAAGAAGAAGGCTATGTGAATTATGCATTAGGAAAGTGGGATCATACACCATTATACGAGGTATCTCAGATAGGACCATTCGATCGTTGGCCTAGTGATGAAGGCTTTGACCATGGTTATAATTTTATGGCTGCAGATGTACATCAATTTGTACCGGTAATGTGGAATGATCATACACCTGAACCTTATAGAAAATCAAAACATTTAGATGCCGATCTTGCCGATAGAGCCATCGAATGGATTACAGGTCATAAATCATTAGATAAAGAATTACCCTTCATGATGCTTTGGGCTTCAGGATCTATGCACTCTCCGCACCATGCTCCAGATGATTATTTAGATAAATACAAAGGACAGTTCGATAAAGGTTGGGATGCCGTACGTGAAGAAATTATTGAAAATCAGAAAAAATTAGGAATCATACCTCAAAATACTGGACTAACGGGTCGTATAGATGATATTCCTGCTTGGGATTCCTTAAATGCCGATGAAAAGAAATTATATGCACGTCAAATGGAAGTTTTTGCTGCTCAACTAGAATTTGTTGATGCACAAATAGGTAGAGTAATTGCGAACCTTGAACGAATTGGCGAGTTAGACAATACCCTTATTATGGTAACTTCAGATAATGGAGCTTCTGGAGAAGGTGGATTAGCAGGAACTTTCAATGAGACTTATGTGCTCAATGGAATGCAAACGCCATTTGATGCAAACATGCGTAATCTGGACAGATGGGGACAGGCAGATACGTATCCTCATTATCATGCTGGATGGGCTATGGCTGGAAATACACCTTTTAAATATTTTAAACAGTCAGAACATAGAGGTGGTCAGGCAGATGCTTTAGTTGTTCATTGGCCTAATGGTATAAAGGCGAAGGGAGAAATTCGTTCGCAGTATCATCATATTAGTGATATCGCTCCGTCTATTATGGAAGCAGCCGGTATAGAAGCCCCTGCAGAATATCATGGTATCAAGCAACAACCATTCACGGGAATTCCTATGAATTACTCATTCGATAATGCGGATGCACCAAATGCAAAAAAGAACCAGTATTACGAAATGTTTGGAAATAGAGCCATTTGGGCAGATGGTTGGAAGGCGGTGACCCTACATGGGAATAGAATGCCATGGGAGGTCAATGTGGTGATTCCTTTTGAGGATGATGTGTGGGAGTTATATCAGGTCGCGGAAGATTTTTC
>CAXMOE010000041.1:7826-11452 GCA_964194835.1 uncultured Flavobacteriaceae bacterium
AGAATAATGACCTCGCTAAAGAAAACCCTGAGAAACTGGAAGAATTGAAACTAATTTTTCATGAACAAGCATTGGAAAACAATGTTTATCCATTATATGACGATATGATCAAACGTATTAATGACATTAATAAAGTAATGTTCGGAGACCAGAAAGACTATGTATATTATGCGCCTGGTGCTGTTCGTATTGCTGAGAAAGCCTCTGCTCCAGTTAAAGGCCGTTCACATACTATTGAAACAACCATTGACCTCAAAGGAGGTGAAGAGGGTGTCATTGTGGCTTGTGGTGGAATGACAGGAGGCTATTCCATGTACATTAAAGGGGGTAAATTACATTTTGATTACAATTTTCTAGATGGATTACATTATCATCTGACTTCAAAAATATTGCCTAAAGGAAAGACCGACCTGAAATTTGATTTCGTTTTGGACCGATCCAAATTAGATGGAACATTTAAACCTTGGTCCGGCGATGGAATGTTATTTGTAAATGGTGAGAAGCAAGATGAGACGTACTTTGAGGCCATGCACATTGCTACTTACTCATTAGCTGAAACATTTGATGTAGGTATAGATACGGGAACTCAGGTAGATCCGAATTATGAAGGAAGTCCGTTTAAATTTACGGGGGTGATAGATCGTGTAAAAATTACGTTAACAGATTAAATTTTATTTAAGATAACTAATATTCAAGGTCGTGATTTTCGTTGTCATGACCTTGGAATTATAACCGAATAAACAGGCAATATAATGAAAACGGAAATGTAACATTTACTTGCAGTATAGAAGATCAAATAATAATACATTTTATGCCAGATATACCGTATAAGTTTTTGCTACTCTGTTTAGCTTCACAACTTGCCTTTGGGCAAGGGACTAAAGGTGTTATGGATTCTCTGGCGGTACGTTCTTTGGACAGCTTATCCTCAGAACGAATATCGTTTAATGGATATCCCTATGTCTTTTATACGCCTGAAACACAGGCTGCCATAGGTGGCGGGGGAATATTGCTGTTCTATACCAAGGAAAACCAAAAACTTCGGCCATCAAAAGTGGGTTTTGGGGCACATTATACCACCAACAAACAATACAAATTCTCATTGAATTCCAGTATTTATTTTAATGAGAATAAGATGGTGGTACAAATGCCTTTATCTTTTGGATATACAGCAGACAAGTTTTGGGGGCTGGGTAAAAGCAGTACGGAAGACGGATCGGAAGAATTTTTTAGAGAAGACTTCAGCGTTCAGTTAGAAGTTCAGGTACCCCCGCTTCTGTTTTATGCAGACCGCACAGGCTTTATTCTGGAATTCAGCGATACCAGTATCGTTGATACCCAGGAGAACGAATTTTTAAACAACGCATTGGTAACAGGATTTGAAGGTGGAAAGTTGTTTGGTGTTGGCTTCGATTTAATATGGGATAGGCGGGATAATTTGTTCTATCCTACATCAGGGCATTTTCAATTTATAAAATTCATTGTGTATCCAGAGCCAAGCGACTTTGTTTTTACATCTCTGGAAATTGATGTGCGCTACTTTAAGAAATTATTTAAGGGACAGGTATTAGCAACAAATTTGTATGTGGCCAGTGTGAGTAGTAATGCCCCTTTTTACAGGCTACCTGCCCTTGGGGGACAAAATCGTATGAGAGGTTATTTTAAGGGTCGTTACCGGGATAACAACTATATTGCACTTCAAATGGAGTACCGGCAATATGTCACCAAAAAACTTGGATTTGTTGCTTTCGGCGGCTTTGGGGATGTGGGTAGCGAAATTACAGATCTGAACTTGAAAGAATTAAAATATAGCTTTGGAGGCGGCCTGCGCTACCTCTTTAATAAAAAAGAAAATGTAAATTTAAGAATGGACATAGGTATTGGTCAGGATGGCAATACGGGTGTTTATTTTGGGATCGAAGAAGCCTTCTAAACGACGCTTTGAATGAAAACTTTAACTGGGATCTGTATTTTGGTATGAGAGCGGCAAATTAACAGGTGGAATGAATATTAAAAATGGAAATTATAGTAATAAGTAAAAGTGAAAAAGAGTTGATTAACAATAAGTCGAAAATACGCTATATTTATGCTATAGTACTAAATGCTAATGTTATGAGATTCTTAAGATTTTTATGTGCAGTTGTATTCCTATTCACTTTTTCAAATCTTCGATCCCAGGATTTAAGTAAAGAAGAAAGGAAAGTCCAAATATTTACCGATAAAGAAAAAGACAATCTTCAAATCTGGTTCCATAAGGAGGTTGATAAAATGAATTTTAGCGAGGAACAAACAGATGACTATTATAGTGTCATTTTGTACTATGTATCTAAAATTTCCCGCTTGGATGACAAGGATAAAAACTTTACTCAGGAAGAGTTTAAGCAGGAATTAAATAAATTGCTTGCACAACAAAATACAGAATTCAGAGAAATGCTTACTGCTGAACGTTTTGACCTCCATTTGGAAATATATGGGGAATTTCTACGATCTGCATATAAGCGTTGGAATATTACGAATTAATAGAAAACACCTAAAAAATAGAAGTTATGAAAATGATTGTATTTATTTTTTTGTTAGTGGCAATTCCCAATTTGGGGAACTCCCAAACGCTGATCTCATACAGCAAGACCGACAATGTGGATTTCACAGAGTTCAAAACCTATCAAGTTTATGAACTTGATGTGAAGAGTATTCCTGAGTTCGAACCAAAAAAAGAAGGACTAAACCTTTTGATCGAGGAGATTTATAAACAAATGAACATCAGAGGATATCAGAAAGTAAAAGAAAATGCGGATTTACTGATTAATCTTGGGGTTACCCTTTCTCAGGAACAGCAAACAAGAGAAACTGATATACGGGACGCACCCAGGTACATGGGCAGTAGAAATTATCATTGGGAATCTGGGGAAATTGTGGTTAGAAATTATGTTAGCGGAACGGTGACCTTGGATATCGTTGATAATAAGGAAAATAAAATGATCTGGCAGGCTGTGGCCAAAGGGGCAGTTGAAAAGAAACAGGAGAAAAATAAGAAAAAGATTGTGAAGGCCACGCAAAAATTATTCAAGAAATACCCAGTGAAAGCCATATCTAAATAAATTAATATTCCAATATGACCAAAATTAAACCTATTGTATTGATTCTGATTTTTGCTCTAATAATACATAGTTGTTCAAGTACTAAAGTGCTCGATGCCTGGAAGGGAGAACAGGAAAACGTTACTAAATTCAAAGAAAAGAACGTTTTGGTCATAGCAAGGACCGCTAATAACCATGCACGCATTGCTTTTGAGGAGGCCATTGCAATAGAATTACGGGCCAAGGGAATTAAAGCTACAGAAAGCTTTAAGATAGCCCCTAAAATTTACCCTAAGCGTGAAATTACCGAGGAGCGGGTTGCACTAATTAAGAGCCTTTTGGCCAGTGAAGGGTATACCGGTATAGTGCTGACCGTGATAAAGGACAAACAGCAAACCACCCGAACTTCCAGCAGTGGGATTTATCTGGGCGCATCCTACGGCAACTATTACCCTGGATATTATGGAGGTTTTTATAATTATTATACTTCGCCTTATGCCTATGGGTCTTATTATGAATCCTTTGGAGGGTATATCCCTACGTCGACCA
>CAXMOE010000041.1:11462-17342 GCA_964194835.1 uncultured Flavobacteriaceae bacterium
CGAGAACATATACCAATTATGTGTTGGAGACGGTTGCTTACAACCTGGATGAGCCAAGTGAAAACCAGTTGGTTGCAGTGATAACCTCTAGTATTGATGATCCAAAAGAGGCCTATAAAACAGCGGAGGACTACGTAGAAAATATTATGAAAAGTCTGGAATGAATGAACGTATGAGCAACCAATTTTCCATAACCGAGGTAGTACGAACTTTGATATTACTTTTGGTTATGGGATGGTGTTTTTTTATTATAAAGCCTTTTATTATTGTTATCCTATGGGCTATTATTCTTGCAGTGGCACTTTTCCCGCTCTATAATAAAATGGTTCAAAAAATTGGGGTTGGTAAGAAATTTGCTACTATTTTGTTTACCTTACTAGCTGCTATAATCGTTTTAATTCCTTCCTATTTTATTTTAAGTTCTGTATTTGAATCTACATCTTTAACAGCAGATCAAATCAAAAATAATGAGCTACAGATTCCAATACCGGATGAGAAAGTTAAATCATGGCCATTAATAGGCGAGAAATTATATGATGAATGGCATAAGGTTTCTGATGATTCCCGAAATTATGCAATCCTTCATAAAGATCTATTATTAGAATATGGAGGTGGGATTGTATCAGGGATTAAAGGATTTTTGGGTACCCTTATCTCTTTTATTCTTTCTTTTTTAGTTGCTATTGTTTTTATGTATCACGCTGATTTTGGCTACCGGGCGGCTATCGCCTTATTCCGAAAATTGGTGGGAAGTGACAATGAGGAAATAGTACATATGTCGCGAGATACCATCAGGAGCGTAGTAAAAGGTATCCTTTTGGTGGCACTGATACAAGCAGGGTTGGCATTTATTGGTTTTAAGGCCATAGGATTGCCAGCAGCGGGTATTTTTACTTTGCTAGTCTTGGTGACGGCTATTATTCAGATACCGGCCATTTTAACCATGATTCCGGCTATTCTGATCGCTTTTTCCATTGCAGAAACTACCTATGCCATAATTTTTACTGTGTATTGTGTCCTGGTAGGCATTTCCGATAATTTGCTAAAGCCCATGTTATTAGGGAAAGGGCTTAAAACACCCATGATCGTTATTCTCATAGGAACTATCGGAGGGTTGCTTTTGCATGGGATCATTGGCCTTTTTGTAGGTTCTGTTATTTTAGCTGTTATGTACAGGATGTATGGGTACTGGGTACATACTCCGATTAAAAATGATTGATTCAAAATTGAGCGGAATAATGGTATTTAGACCACGGTTTAAAGCTTTTGGAATAGAATTGTTTATACTTTGCATGCTATTCCTATCTGTAAATAGGAATTTTGCCCAGGACTTAGAACCCAGAAGGTGGACGTCCTTGCCCTTAGGGATTCATATTCTGGGGTTAGGTTATAGTAATACAAGTGGTGAAATATTTTTTGATCCAGTGCTGCAGGCTGAAGACGTATCCGTAAATGCATCTACATTTATCTTACAATATGTTCATCCGTTTAAATTGGGCAACAAATTAGCAAGGGTGGATGTTTATGTCCCATATAGTATTGCAAAATGGGATGGTCTTCTACAAGGGGTGCCAACAGCTATAAATAGAGATGGATTTGCTGATCCTCGATTGAGGTTATCAGTAAATTTTATTGGGCCAAAAGCAATGGATCCACAAGGGTTATACGAATATTTTAAATCGCACCCTACATCTACCACAGTAGGTGCTTCAATTGCTGTAGTGCTACCCTTGGGGCAGAATTTTGAGGAAAAGTTACTTAATTTAGGTCAAAATCGTTTTGTATTTAGACCTCAATTTGGAGTGTTACATAACTGGAATAACTGGTCTTTCGAATTGTCAAGTTCGGTTTTTATTTTTACTCAAAATAATAATTTTTTTGGTGGGAATCAAAGAAAGCAAAAATCAGTGTTCGCCATTCAAACGCACCTTACCAAAAAATTTAAACCCAAACTATGGGCATCTCTTAGCACTGGTTATGGTACCGGTGCTAGATCAATAATAAATGATGTATCGAATGAGGACCAACGTGGGGATTTTCTAGGTTCTTTTTCCCTTGGGATGCCAATATTAAAAAAGCAATCGGTTAAAGTTGCATACATCAATTCACAAACGCTTAAGGATATAGGAATTAATACGAATTCGTTTGTAATGGCCTGGGCACTTGTGTTGTAACACATAATGACTGATAGTAGTAATCCTTGTATTTTAAATGTAACATACGATAGATATGATTAGTTTTTTTGATACTATTAATTTCTCTTCAGCTTAAACTTGTTTGTGTTTTAATCTTTTATTTTCCACTAAGTTTATTGGCACAAAATGACACCCTAAAACTTAAGAACAACGATTTTTTAGTTGGGGAAGTGAAGTTTTTTGCGGAAGGCATTCTAACCATTGAAACGTCTTATAGCGATGAAGACTTTAAAATAGAATTCAATAAGGTTAGTGAACTTATCATACAACGTAAATGTATTGTTATACTTACTGAGGGCCGACGCCTTTTTGGAAATATACGGACTGATGGTGCCGGTCTGGCAGTTATAACACTTGATAATGGCTCCATAGAAAAGTACCCGCTAAAGGAAGTAATTGCCTTACAGGAGGTAGATGATAACTTTTGGCAACGTTTTAAAGGGACTATAGATCTGGGATATAATTTGACCAAAGCCAATAACAGCAAACAATTCACTATTGGAGGGAATCTTGAATATACGAGTGAGATCTGGCTGATAGAAGGTTCTATTAATACCTTAAATTCTAACCAGGACGATGTAGAAAGAATACGTCGAACCGACGCTAATGTAGAATTGATCCGTATTTTACCCAGAAAATGGTATTTATTGGGTGAAGTTTCTTTTCTATCCAATACAGAACAGGCTATAGACGCAAGGATAAGTCCAAGCCTTGGAGTTGGAAAACTACTAATTAGTACAAATAAACTATATCTTGGACTTTCAATCGGATTTACGTATAATATTGAAAATTATGTAGATACTTCCCTAAACAAAACTTCTTCAGAAGTCTTTATTGCTTCGGCCTTTAATATGTTCGATTTTGAAGATATTGATCTTAACACAGGGATAAAATTCTATCCAAGTTTATCTGAAAAAGGCCGGCTAAGAACAGACTACGACCTTACGTTGAAATACGACCTTCCGCTCGATTTTTATTTTAAAATAGGTTTCATGTTCAATTATGATAACCAGCCGGCCATAGTTGGGAATGATTTTGACTTTATTTTTACGAGCGGGTTTGGCTGGGAATTTGATTAAGGTGAAAATTCGTCCGCAACTACACCATTATTCCTTTTTTGAACTGGTATTAGTTTGATTGATAAATTTACCAACCACAATTGCAGTAAGGATCACCATATAAAATTGCCCCATTAGTCCTAGGAGTATGGCAGCATTCCGGGCTATTTTAGTCGCCGGTAGAATATCGCCATACCCTATGGTCAATAGGGTAATATAGCTAAAGTAAACAAGGCCTTCTCTGTTTTCGTCAATATTTACTTGCCTTTCAACGAGACCTTTGAAAGAACCTGGTTCAACCAATTCAATTGAGGTGCAAATAAAAAAACCAAGTAGCCCTAGGCATATATAACCACAGATTAACCCAAGAATAACATTACTGTTTACTTGTTTACTCAGCCAAACCTGTGCAATTATCTCTAGGGTAACCAGACAATAGAACAAGAACAATAAACAAAAGCGTACATAGGTGAGTATTTCCGGCTCCTGTTCAAACAAGGCAGATAATATGTATGTCAATATCGTTATGAATAACAAGACAATAAAAACCCTTCTTTGAATCTTTTTTTTTGATATTAACACTATCCCTGTTAAAATGTTGACAATAAAGAATAAGGGCGCAAAAACTGACTCGAAAAGTCCAGAGGGGATTATAAGTGTTCCAAATAAAACTGCAACTAGACTTATTACAAATAGTGTAAACCTTATGGGATATAATTGATGTAACAGTTTCATTCCTGAATCAATTTTTCATTAAATTCATAGGTCTTATAGTTCACTTTGAATAGTATACTATAGAACGAAGGAATGAAAAGGAGGGTTATTACTGTACCGAATAATAGTCCTACCATAATACTTACTGCCATGCCTTCCCACATTTCCCCTCCACTCAGATAAAGTGGTATTAAGCCTAATACCGTGGTAAAGGTAGCGAGTAGAATAGGTCTGAACCGTTGCAAGCAAGCAGCTATGACCGCGTCATGAGTAGACCGTTTTAAGACATTTTGCTCCACCTCGATCCGGTCTATCAATACTATAGCATTATTAATTACAATTCCCGCTAGCGATATTACACCCAAAAAAGGCATAAATCCAAAAGGTTCCTGGAAGACTAACAAACCAATGACCACCCCAATTATACCCAGGGGAATGGTCAAGGTAACCATGGCCATTTTCCGGAAGGAATTAAACTGGATAATTAATAATAACAAGATAATAAACCCGGATAGGGGTAAGTATTTAAATACTGCTCCCATATTCTCTGCCGTATTCTTAGCGTCTCCTGCAAATTGAAAACTATAGCCCTCTGGCCAGCTTTCAATTTCCTGTTCTAACCAAGGAGTTATTTCCGAGGTTATCGCGGAAGCATTGGCGCCATCACGTAGTTCACTGGAAACATTGATGGTACGCCTTAAATCTAATCGGCGAATTTTAGAATACTGCCATTGCGGGATGATGCTGGCTACTTGTAATAGGGGTACACTTTTACCAGAACTTTGGGCATAAATGTTCAGGGTCTCCAAAGACTCCAACGACTGCTGTTGGCTTGCATCACTTCGCATTAAGATAGGAATAGATTTATCATCTTCACGATACTCTCCGGTTTGAAAACCATCTAACACAGTTTGCAGGGAAGTGGCAATATCTTGACTACTGATGCCAGCGACCTGTGCCCTGTTTTGATCAATGTCAATGACAAATTTCTTACTCTTTGGGCCCCAATCGTCCTTTACGTTTTTAGTCCCTGTAATCTGGGACAATTTAATTTTAATTTTCTCTGATATTTTTGAAAGTTCGTCCGGACTTTGCCCGGATACCTGTATTTCTATAGGCGTACCTCCTCCACCAGATGCAAGGGAGCCTACTTTTATATCTGCATTCGGAAACATACTAAAACAAAAGGCATCCAAGCGATTGATCATTTCGACGTTGTAAATGGCATCTGAAATATTTACCAACATATGGGCATAACTGGAGTTGGCCTCATCCGGGCTATACCCCTGATCGTAAGATTCAGGACCTTCACCAATATAAGAGGACCAGTCTACAATGCCGTTTACCCTTGTTGTACTTACTTGCAGAGAGTCTTTAATATAGTTCTCAATATCCAATACCACTTCAGAAGTACGCTCTATTTTGGTGCCCTGGGGTAAATTAATATCCACCGTAATCATATTCCGATCACTATCCGGGAAAAATATAAAAGGAATTTTGGTAAAACCATAAAGTGATATGAAGAAGGCAAGGAATATGCCAATGATCACTAAGTATTTTCTGGATAATGCCCATAAGATCAAATCTTTATAATAGACTTTCAAGGCCTGAATTGCACGGTCTATAAGACTTGGCTTTTTGGTGCCTTTTGGTGGAATTTTAAGAAATAAATAGCAAAATAAGGTAATCACGGATAATGCCATTATCCAAGATGATAGTAATGCTAAGGTAATGACCACGAAAATGGGCCCTACAATATCACCCATGGTAGACTCTGCCAGATAAAAAGCCAAAAAGGCTGCAGAGGTAGTAAGGGTGGAAATTAACAAGGGGGTAAACAATTCAGAACAGGCATCTACTGCCGCTTTTTTAGCTGCAATACCTTCTTCCATTTTAACCATAATGGTTTCTGC
>CAXMOE010000042.1:0-17270 GCA_964194835.1 uncultured Flavobacteriaceae bacterium
GAAAACATTGATTTTAAAATTGATAAAAGCAAAGAATACAAAGTTGTATTTGATATTCTGGGCAGTCCCGAAGGACATGATCAAGTTAATGCAGCCATTGAAACTGCTGCCCGATTCCTGAACATGCACGCACAACAAGGGATTCCGGCAGAACAGCTAAAGGTGGCTTTGGTATTCCACAATCAGGCATCTAAAGATGTGATTTCAAATGCGGCATATAATAAAAGATATGGTTCAAACAATCCAAACGAAAAATTAATTAACGCGTTATTGGATGCAGACGCACAAATCATTTTTTGCGGCCAGTCATCGGCATCCAGAGGATTTCCCAAAGAAGATTTAATTCCAAACGTTCAATTATCCCTTTCTGCCATGACGGCTTTGATTCAATTACAAGATGAAAATTATAGGTTAATAAAATTTTAAAGCAACTATTTATGAGGTATTTTTTATTTTTAGGTTTACTCCTTTGTGGTTTAACCTCCTTGGCTCAAGGGCCAGACTTGGAAATTCAGTACAAAGCCATTGAAGGCAAAGTAATAGAATGGCGAAGAGATATTCATCAGAATCCTGAATTGTCCAATAGGGAATTCAAGACAGCAGAAAAAATAGCCAATCACCTAAAGTCGCTCGGCATTGAAGTTCAAACAGGGGTTGCCAAAACCGGGGTGGTAGGTATATTAAAGGGGAATTCACCGGGCAAGGTAGTTGCCCTGAGGGCCGATATAGATGCTTTACCGGTAACCGAACGCAACGACCTCTCCTATAAATCAAATGTTACCTCTGAGTTTTTGGGGGAAAAAGTTGGGGTCATGCACGCTTGTGGGCATGATACGCACATTGCTATACTGATGGGAGTTGCTGAAATACTTTCCAAGAACAAGGACAACATAAAAGGAACGGTTAAGTTCATTTTTCAACCTGCTGAAGAAGGTGCTCCCCCGGGAGAAGAAGGAGGTGCAAAACTTATGGTCAAGGAGGGCGTGTTACAAAATCCTAAGGTAGATGCAATTTTTGGTTTGCATATCAATTCCACTACCCCTGTTGGCGTCATTCGCTACAAATCAGGAGGAACAATGGCCGCGGCCGAACGTTTTGTTATTAAAGTAAACGGCAAGCAGAGTCATGGTTCCCAACCTTGGATGGGTGTAGATCCAATCCTTATTAGTGCCAAGATTATTGACGGCTTACAGACCATTATTAGCCGTGAATCTGAGCTTACCAAAGAGGCAGCGGTTATTACGGTCGGGAAAATTAACAGTGGCGTACGATTTAATATTATTCCGGAAAGTGCTGAAATGGTCGGAACCATACGCACCCTAGACTATGATATGCAAGCTCTTATCGGTCGAAGAATGAAAGAAATGGTGCCAGCCATAGCCAAAGCGTATGGCGGGGATGCCACCGTGGTAATAACAGAGAGCACCAAGATCACTTATAATGAGCCTGATTTGGTTGCCCAAATGCTACCGACAATTATGCGCGTGGCCGGAGATGTAAATGTTAAAACTCAAAACGCTGTTACCGGAGCAGAAGACTTTTCTTATTTTCAAAAGGAAGTACCTGGATTTTATTTCTTTTTGGGCGGAATGACTCCAGGAAACACGGAAGCTTTTCCACATCACACCCCAGATTTTAAAATTGACGATAGTGGATTGCTTCTGGGAGTGAAAGCGCTTACCGAAATGAGTATTGATTACTTAAATCAGTAGGTTAAAAAAATAAATATTTTAATGCCATTCGGTCACATATATGATTATTGTGAAGACGAAATAGTATACTTTTGTTTTTATATTAATTCCTTAAAAAATACACTTAATTAGGAACCGAAAGTCATCACAATTCATTTGAATCTATGAAAAAAACTAGTTTGCCCCTTATATTTCTCTTGTTAGTAACCTCATTATTATGGTCTCAAAACAAGAAGGAACTTATCTCAGATATTGAAAATTTAAAATCAGAACTTGCTACAACAGAAGCTATACTGATCGAATCCAAAAAAAATGAAAGTGTAAGTAAAAACATTGCTGAATCTTATGCAGAACAGGTTGCTGAACTTCAACAAACTAATGTCTCTTTACTAAAAAACTTGAATAATTTTACGCAGGCGTCCACCCAAAAATTGGACAACTTGGGCAATGTTCTTGAGAGTCTAAAAGAAAAGGAAAGGCAATTGAAGTTGATCAATGAAACATTGACCTTTAATGATTCCATTTCTTATATAGTGCTCACAGATTTCAAGAGAACATTGGGTGAGGATACTAACATCACTTATGAAAACACTACCGTCTCCGTTGTTTTGGAAAATACATTTTTATTTGGGCAAGACACTACTTCATATGAGGTAAATGGTAATGCTATAGACTTTTTAGGAAAAGTAGCCAATGTCATAAATGCAAATCCCAACATGGCAGTTACCGTTGACAACTATTACATTGCTAAGGAGAATCGGAATATGGGAACCAGTATGGCTGCATCGATTGCCACTATTTTGGAGATAAATTTTGCAGTAGCTGCAGACCGAATTAATTCTTCTGGCAATATTGGGTCAACAAACAACTCTTACATAAGGGTTCATCCAAAATTTGACGCGTTTTACCATATGATTAGGAAGGACATTAAGAAGTAGAAAAAATAAGGATTGTTAACCTATGCCATTTTGATTGAGGAAATAAAAAAATGTATAATTTTTTAAATAAACAAGCGTTTTAAGTCCATAACTATCCTGATAGTGATCGGGAAAAACCATAAAACATGAGTGGAGATCAAATTTTTCAATTATTTGCTTACTTATTACCTGCAGTAGTAACAGGAGCTGTTGCTTTTTACTTTTTTAGGATGCACACTAACAATGAAGAAGGCAGAAGACGGTATCTATTGCACAAAGATTCACAAACAAATACCCTCCCTATTCGTTTACAGGCCTATGAACGTATGGCATTGTTTCTGGAACGTATTTCCATACCAAGTTTGGTAGTGCGTGTAGCACCAAAATCTTCTGATAAGAACGATTATGAAAATCTCCTGGTTCGCAATATTGAAAATGAATTTGATCACAACTTGTCCCAACAGATTTATTTGACCGATGAATGTTGGAATATCATCAAAGCCGCGAAAAGTGCTACCATACAGTTGATAAGGAAAGTTGGGATGAGCGAATCTGACTCCGCTGATAAATTAAGGGAGGATATTTTGAACGAAACCATGGACAAACAATCACCATCTGCCACAGCATTATCTTATGTAAAAAAAGAAATTGGAGATTTATGGTAGATCATTTACCTACTCCTTAAATTTGGATTCTGCATAGTTGAAACCCTGTAACCACCATTCTTTCATTAGCTTTTTGTTAAAAACCAAGGAGTTTTCGGTAAGTTTTGTTGGTGTATAGTAGAGATTTAGTTGTATCCCATTGTGTTTGGCCGCTAGAACTCCCTCCGAAATATCATGGTATTCAATTTGATCCAGCACAAAACCGTATATACTTAACATTAAAGAAAACGGGTTCTTTCCCAATACTCTGTTATGTTCCATCTTTTCCGACTCTAGAATAATGGCGTCGACTTCCGTGGCACCCCTTCTTATAGCTTCCCGAATAGGTAACACGCATCCTAACCCTCCATCTCCATATTCAAAACCATCTTTGGTTACCAACGACATAAACGGAATATAGTTACAGGAAATCCATATCCAATCACAAAACTCATCATACCTAAAATCCCCGATGGATTTATATTCGACCCTATTTTTGGAAAGGTTTGATACCGTTACCACCACGTCCTTATGCGTATCTAATATACCACTGTATTCGTCAAAGGAAAAATTTCTCCTTATGGTTTTTCTAAGCGATTTGCTTTCACCAAAAGTTCTTTTTCTCTTTATAAATTGCAGCATGCTTGTAAAAAAATTGATCGAAACAAATTCCCTGTCCCCTTTTTTGCGAACAACAAACGGATTTAAACTAAAAATTTTACGCTGTGTTACATTGGTATAAATATCATGGAGCTTGCCAATATTGTTCAATGCAAGTCCGGGGATAAGGAGACTTCCTGTTGAGGTGCCTACCAGGATATCATACTCTTTTTTTTCAACTTCCATCAGGTACTGTGCGACCCCACCAGCAAACGCACCTTTACTGCCGCCGCCACTAATTACCAATGCTCTCATTCAATTTCTATTTGGCTAGTTTCTATATTTTTATCCTTTGCAAATTTAAATCCACTCTCCCACCAAGAAGTCATCTTTTCATGATTAAAAATTAAGGAATTGGTAGTAAGAACAATGGGTGCATAGTAGAAGTTGATAATGGCATCATGATGATTAGCCACATATTTTCCGATGCGGATGTTTTGAAACTCAATCCGATCCAACATAAAACTGAACATATTGGTGAGCAAGGAAAATACGTTTTTGGAAGGCATCCTGTTTAAATGCGTGACTTCCGTTTGTAGGATGATAGCGTCCACTTCAGTAGCCCCCCTTTTAATAGCCTCTTCAATTGGAACCATATTTCCCAAGCCACCATCGGCATACTCGCAACCATTCTTTCTTACCAAAGACATAAATGGTGTGTAATTGCACGAAATCCATATCCATTCACAAAATTCATCATAAGTACAATCCTTAATGGATTTGTATTCCACCTGATTTAGGGACAGATTTGATACCGTGACCACAATATCCTTTGACCCTGTTTTAAGTATTTTAAATTCATCTGTTGTAATTGTGTTTCTAATGAGTTCCAAAAGATTATGGCTTTCTCCAAAGGTCTTGCTTCCGTGATAAAAATTTTTAAGAACGTTTAGATGGTTTATCCCAATGGTTTCTATTCCATACTTTTTTTGAATATTAAACGGACAATTACTAAAAATACTCTCCTGATCTACAGAAGTATAAATTTCTTTTATTTTTTCAATTTTTTGAAGTGCCAAGTGGGAAATTAAAAGACTGCCAGTAGAAGTTCCCAGGAACAGATCATAGTTGTGCTGCAATTCTTCCACTAGGTATTGTGCAACACCCCCTGCAAAAGCCCCTTTGCTCCCACCACCAGAAATGACCATTGCTCTCATTCTGTATTTAATTTATTATTAATATAACGTAATTCCTCTCCATTTAGTTGTTTGGACATTAGGGTAAGTCTATTTTTATACTCTTCATCCTCCAAAAGCTTGTTCAATAAATTTCTTGCAAATTTTTTAAATTGCCAAGCCGGGTGCACCGAAGCATTTATTAAATCTTTTAGATTTTGATCTGTAAACCGGAAATAACCATCAAGATATTGAAATGCATTTTGCCTGACTTCAAAATGGAAACGGTGATTGGTATAGTCACTTAATTCCTCAACATAATCGCTTTTTTTACTGTTGTCGAAGTCTTTGGTGAAAATTGCCAAAGTCAGCCATAACAACCGTACATTTTTATTTGGAAAACCATCAATATTCCGTGTAATTTCCAAATATTTAGCTCTATCTTCAGGGAAATAGACCCAAAGTCGATAAAGCATATTTTCAATTGTTCGATAGCTTTTATCGTTCAACAATGATTCGAATTCTTCTTTAAGACCAACTGGGATGGGTTTTTCCTCCAAGGCCATAACTTGCCTTATTTTAACCTCTTCGGTTTCAAAAGCAGTACGTAAAAAATCATCTGAAAACGACTTATAATATCTCGATAGCATATGTTTTTTTAACTCATTTGATGATGTTCTGTCCCAATATCTTCGAATAATTGTTTCTTTATCTTCTAAACTAGTTGTTAGTTTGCTTTGCAATTCAAAAAAATCAGCCATTTCAGTTGAAGAGGCCTTAAGACTTTCCTTCGCCAAGGCCATGGGGAAATTAATACCGTTTAACCATAATTCTTCAAATCCTGACAAATCTGTACGCCCCACTTGCTCAATTTCATTTAGAAAATCGGCTATGGTCACATTTTTGAACTTAAATTTTATCAGATAGTTTTGAATTCCTTGATTAAAAATACTATCCCCTACTTGACTCCGCAATATATACAAAGCCCAAGCTCCTTTTTCATAAAAGGTCAGACTACTTGCCTTTGGGTTGGTCAAAGCTTCTCCTCTTCCATCTCGTGACAATTTATCCAACATTTTAGCCGACTCATATAGTTTCCAATAAAAATAGGATTCCCCAAAAATTTCCTTTTCTGCCAATAGTGAGTAATACGTTGCAAAACCTTCATGTAACCAATGATGGTTTCCGTTTACCTCCGTCACCATGTTTCCAAACCACTGGTGTGCCATTTCATGGGCGTTAACATTCACAAAGTTCTTATCTATAAACGAAACAGAATCAATTACATAGGAATCAGAAAAAATTGTGGCCCCGGTATTTTCCATTCCGGCATATAAAAAATCCTTTACAGGAATTTGTTTATAATTTTGCCATGGGTAAGGTATACCTATTTCCTTTTCTAAAAAATCAAAGATTTTATTTGTATGTCTATAAGTGGGCTCCACTTTTAAACTATCTCTTGGGTAATACAACATTTCCAAGGGAACACCACGAGCTGAAGATGTAGTTTTTTTGTGATATTCTCCAATAGCAAAAGTCAATAAATAACTGCTCATTGGCTGTTTCATATCATAATACCAAGTATTTAAGCTATCCGTTTCCTGAATTTCTTTCAATTTTCCATTGGAAATAACGTCATAATTTTTATTAAATGTAATGTTTAGATCGAATTCGACCTTTTCATTCATGTCATCAAAACTGGGCAGCCAATGACTGGTATATTTACCTTGTCCCTGGGTCCATATTTGATTTCTATTGGAAGGCCTTTTTTTATCCCAGCCTACAAAATAAACTGTCTGTTTGGGTATTGTATGGTATAAAAGATGAAGCTTATACGACTTTCCTTTTTTAAATACTTTTTTTATAGAAATAGACTTCTCATTGTTAGTGAAAGAAACTTTCTTGTTATTAAGTTTAACGGATTTAAACTTTAGGTTCTTTGCATCCAAAAATATGGAATCGGTTTTATTCAGAATTGTAAACGTATAGACCACTTCTCCGTTCAATATTTTGGAATATGGGTCTATAACTATTGAAACGTTGGCATGGATAAAATCTACTTTATCCTGCATTTGACCCAATGAAACCAGGCTAATATTCAGTAAAATAATAAGAATTGGATTCCTCATAAAGAGTCATTGTCTAATACCGTACCAAAATAAGAAATTTGGTTTGTTGCAGTTGTATGGGTTAACCACTATTTTAGTCGTATGAATTCCAATTTCCTACAAACTCCCATTATATACTTAAAAGGTGTGGGACCCAACAGGGCAGATTTACTGCATTCGGAATTGGGCATTCAGACCTATCAAGATCTTATTAATCTATTTCCAAATCGATATTTGGACAAGACCGCATATTATAAAATTGGTCAATTACAACGAAATAGTTCAGAGGTACAGGTAATTGGAAAAATTACCCACATAAAATTGGTGGAACAAAAAAAAGGGAAGCGACTAGTGGCCACATTTGTAGATGATACCGGCAAAATGGAACTAATTTGGTTCCGTGGTCAAAAATGGATCAGGGAAAACTTAAAATTAAATACATCCTACGTAATTTTTGGAAAAACAAATTGGTTCAATGGCCAATTTTCCATGCCCCATCCTGAAATGGAGTTACTTCAAGAACATGAACAAGGGCTTAAAATTTACATGCAACCTGTGTATCCTTCAACTGAAAAACTAAGCAATAAAGGAATTACCAATAGGGTCATAAATAAATTAATGCAACAGCTGTTTGTGGATACCAAAGGCCGGTTTTCTGAAACGCTTTCCCCAGGTCTATTATCGGAATTAAAACTAATTTCAAAAAACGAGGCTCTTTTCAATATCCATTTTCCAAAAAATCAGGAATTGCTTGCAAAGGCACAATTTCGGTTAAAGTTTGAGGAACTGTTCTACCTTCAATTACAACTGATTACCAAAAAACTCGTCCGTAAACAAAAAATCAAAGGGTTCAATTTTGATCAAGTGGGGAAACTGTTCAACGAATTTTATAGTGACCAATTACCATTTCAATTGACAAATGCCCAAAAAAGAGTCGTTAAAGAGATTCGATTCGATTTGGGAAGCAATGCCCAAATGAACCGATTGTTGCAAGGCGATGTAGGTTCGGGAAAGACCATTGTTGCGCTAATGACCATGTTATTAGCCATAGACAACGGTTTTCAAGCTTGTTTAATGGCGCCTACAGAGATTTTGGCCAACCAACATTATAATGGCATAAGGGAACTATTGGATGATATGGGGGTCCGCATATCGATACTTACAGGCTCCGTAAAAAAATCGGTGCGGAAAATTATCCATGAGCAATTGGAGAATGGAGAACTACATATTATCATAGGGACTCATGCATTATTGGAAGACAAAGTACAGTTTAAAAATTTAGGGCTGGCCATTATTGACGAACAGCATAGGTTTGGAGTGGCGCAGCGATCCAAGCTTTGGCACAAAAATGATATTCCTCCCCATATTTTGGTTATGACGGCTACTCCCATTCCCAGAACCTTGGCAATGAGTTTGTATGGGGATTTGGATATTTCAGTGATTGATGAGCTACCACCTGGAAGAAAACCTATTAAAACAGTACATCGTTACGATGCAAACCGCTTAAAAGTTTTTGCTTTCATCAAGGACGAAATAAAAAAGGGGAGACAGATTTATGTTGTTTATCCTTTAATCCATGAATCGGAAGCTTTGGATTACAAGGATCTGATGGATGGATACGAAAGTATAGTGCGTTACTTCCCGATGCCAAGTTATCAGATATCTATTGTCCATGGTAAGATGAAATCAGATGATAAGGAGTATGAAATGGACCGATTTATAAAGGGTGAGACCCAAATAATGGTGGCCACAACAGTTATAGAGGTCGGTGTAAACGTACAAAATGCATCAGTGATGATTATTGAGAGTGCTGAGCGATTTGGATTATCACAACTACATCAATTAAGAGGTCGTGTGGGGCGTGGAGCGGACCAAAGTTATTGCATTTTAATGACCAGTCATAAACTTTCTTCTGAGGCCAAAACCAGATTGGAAACCATGGTGACTACCAATGACGGATTTGAAATCGCCGAGGTTGACCTTCGCTTACGTGGCCCAGGGGACATAATGGGTACTCAACAGAGCGGAGTACTGAATTTAAAAATCGCAGATATAATAAAGGACAATGATATATTGAAGACTGCCCGTTTTTATGCACTTAAAATTTTAAAAGAGGACGCCAACCTTCAATTGGAAGAGCATCAAACAATTCGTAATGCGTATATACAATTGGTAAAACACAAGAATATTTGGAATTATATCAGTTGATTATATCTGATATCTTCCTAATAGAACATTGTTCAGTACTATATTGCATTGTTGAATACGGTTACATTTTACAAAAAAAGCCCAACTTTCGTTGGGCTCAATTCCTCTTTCGATTTACTTTTTAATTGATGTCTTCTCCTTTTTCGGCTTTGGCAATATTGGCCGCTACCCTATCCTTATTTGCTTGGGCAGGGGCATTTTTATGCGCCATTTTCAAATATTTAATGGTGGACTTATTATCACCCTTTGCGGAATAAGCTCTGGCTAGTCCATAATTTACAGGCCAGGTATTTTTATGGTTTTTGGCATTCCTTTTAAATATTTCCAAGGCTTTATCGTGTTGGCCCTGCCCTATTAATTGTCTTCCATAACCGTGTACTTCTAGAACCGTTCCCATCGGTAAAGCTTCGTCCATTACTGCCTCAGCCTCAGCTGTTTTTCCCTGTTTTGCAAGAATTCGTGATTTAATTCCAAGATTATTGAAGTTCTTCTGGCTAAAAAACTGCCCTTCTATAGTGGCGTTGGCCCATGCAAGTGCTTCATCAAGATCACCCCCGTTATTTAAGGAATAGTTTGCAGCTTGCTCCCAGGTTTGCCTATTAAATCCAGGTGAATCTTGTAACTTTCTTCGGATATCGGCAAGTACCACATTGGTAACATCCACCTCAATTTTAAATGGAATTTGTTTTTCACCCCAATTCAAGGAAGCAATTGCTGAAGTTGCATCAACGTTAGTAAAAACATAAGTGAGCTGTTCTGTTTGTGGCCCAGATTTGGTAACCACTTCTACCTTAAGTGCGTCTTCGGAAGGATTATAAGAATAACTTCCCCAAGCAGTTGAGTTATTGGAAAAAATAATTGTTGCTGTACCATCTTCACGAACCTCCATATGCAGGCCATATTTCCCTGCAGCTAAAGGTTGTCCTTCAATTGATACATCGTTCGTGAAATTAATTATGGTATTTTCATTGGCCCCTGCCCTCCATGGAGATTCTTTTGCAGTGCCAAATCCCAGGTTGTTCATTCCGTATGGGACCAGGTTCCCCCATATTTCCCGGTCATTAACGCTAGGCCTTGAATATTTGATAGTAATGTCGGAAATTCCAATACGTTGCGAAACTTTTGCCATTTGGCTGCCCCTTGGAAGATCCAATTGTGCTGTTGCCTCTGCTGAAAGGAACAAAGTTCCCATCAACACAATAAATAAATACTTTGTGTACACTTGTTTCATACAATTGATTTAAGTTGTTTGTTTAAATAAATTAGTTACATCCAAAAATATGAATCCTTAACGCCTATAATAGTTACGGTAATGTTAAAATAGGTTAGAAACATGTTAAACTACCTAGATCTAAAAAGAACAAATAATTATTCAAATGCTCCATGAATAATTGGGTTTAGCTTTCTACAATAAAGCAGCATCATATATTGTCTCATTTGCTTTTGAAGGTGATAATGTGAAATGTCATTCAAATAATGTCTGTTGAACATCGTAATTTAGGATAACAAATGCGTGGGTTAAGTATCTTATTTTTTTAAATTAGCCGGTCATTAAGGGAGCTGTTGCAAAGACAAAATAAGCTTGGTAATATTCCCAATGGATTTATTTAATTTACAGAAAGAAAATGAAGAAAACATTATTTGATAAAGTATGGGATTCCCATGTGGTTCACCGTATAGAAGGTGGGCCGGATGTACTGTTCATAGACCGTCATATGATACATGAGGTTACTAGTCCAGTTGCCTTTCTAGGTTTAAAACAGAGAAATATTGAGGTAATGTACCCCGAACGTACTTTTGCTACAGCAGACCATAATACTCCAACCATAAACCAACATCTCCCTGTTGAAGATCCCTTGTCTGCCAAACAGTTAAAAGCATTGGAAGAGAACTCTAACGAGTATGGGATATCCTATTGGGGGTTGGGGCATGAAAAAAATGGCATTGTGCATGTTGTAGGGCCAGAGTATGGAATTACCCAACCTGGGGCCACTATTGTATGTGGTGATTCACATACCTCTACACATGGAGCTTTTGGAGCCATCGCTTTTGGAATAGGAACTTCCGAAGTAGAAATGGTTTTGTCAACGCAATGTATTATGCAGCCCAAGGCTAAGAGCATGCGAATAAACGTAAACGGAAAACTTGGCAAAGGGGTGACTTCAAAGGATGTTGCTTTATTTATTATATCACAATTGACGACTTCGGGTGCTACAGGATATTTTGTGGAGTATGCTGGGGATGTCTTTAGGAACATGTCCATGGAAGGACGTATGACCGTTTGTAACTTAAGTATTGAAATGGGCGCCCGCGGTGGGATGATTGCTCCAGACGATAAAACTTTTGAATATATCAAAGGAAGGGAATTTACGCCTACTAATGCATCTTGGGATAAGGCCATGACATATTGGGACACTCTTAAAACAGATGATGGGGCTGTTTTTGACAAAGAAATAACTTTTGATGCTGCCAGCATTGAACCTATGATTACCTATGGTACCAATCCTGGAATGGGTATTGGTATTTCCAATGGCATACCTAACGCGGAATCTGTTGAAGGTGGTGTTGCCACATATAAAAAATCATTGCAATACATGGCTTTTAATGAAGGAGATGCTATGTTGGGCAAAAATATCGATTTTGTTTTCTTGGGAAGCTGTACAAATGGTCGCATCGAAGATTTTAGGGCTTTTGCTTCAATTGTTGAAGGAAGAAAAAAGGCTGATAATGTAACGGTTTGGTTGGTGCCAGGATCACATAAGGTTGAATCTGCCATAAAAGAAGAGGGCATCTTGGATATATTGCACGATTCAGGGTTTGAACTTCGCGAGCCAGGATGTTCTGCATGCTTGGCCATGAACGAGGATAAAATTCCTGCCGGAAAATATGCAGTTAGTACTTCAAATAGAAACTTTGAAGGTAGACAAGGACCTGGTTCCAGAACGTTATTAGCGAGTCCGTTAGTCGCTGCAGCTGCTGCAGTAACAGGAAAAGTTACAGATCCTAGGGACTTATTATAATTTAAAAGTAAATAAAAATGGCTTACGACAAATTCAACATACTAACATCTAGTGCAGTACCGCTTCCAATAGAGAATGTGGATACAGATCAGATCATACCGGCACGCTTTTTAAAAGCTACTGAACGCAAAGGCTTTGGTGATAATTTATTTAGGGACTGGCGTTATCATCCAGATAATAGTCCAAAAGAAGATTTTGTACTTAACAATCCAACTTACAGTGGGAAAATACTGGTAGGCGGCAAAAATTTTGGGTCTGGATCTTCACGGGAGCACGCCGCTTGGGCTGTTTATGATTACGGTTTCAGGTGTGTAGTTTCTAGCTTCTTTGCAGATATTTTCAGAAATAATTGTTTGAACATCGGAGTGCTTCCCGTACAGGTAAGTGCCGAATTCCTGGAAAAAATATACAAAGCCATTGAAGCCGATCCCAACACAGAATTGGAGGTGAGTCTGCCCAATCAAAGCATATCTATTCTATCCAGTGGAGAACAGGAGGGTTTTGATATCAATGACTATAAAAAGAAAAATATGCTTAATGGTTTTGATGATATTGATTATTTGTTGAATATCAAGGAGGATATCCGGGAATTTGCCCAAGACACACCCTTATAATTTATTACAACAATTCGGGAAGATTTATCCATCTTCTAGGACTAAGGATAAATCTATCTTAAGATAGAATACATTTGAGCCCTATTAAAATGAACAAAAGAAAGATTGAAATAATGGATACCACACTCCGTGATGGGGAGCAGACCTCGGGAGTGTCCTTTTCAGTTTCAGAAAAATTAACTCTTGCTAAATTACTGCTGGAGGAACTTAAGGTAGACCGAATAGAAGTGGCATCTGCCAGGGTTTCCGAGGGTGAACTCAAAGCTGTACAACACATTACGGAATGGGCACAGTCCAAAGGTTATATCGACCGGGTGGAAGTCCTCACTTTTGTTGACAATGGTATTTCTATTAAATGGATGCAGGAAGCTGGGGCCAAGGTTCAAAATTTATTGACCAAGGGATCTTTAAACCATCTTACACATCAACTTAAAAAAACTCCTGAACAGCATTTTTCTGCAATTGCCAAAGTTATAGATTTGGGGCATCAACAAAATATTGTGACAAATGTATATTTGGAAGATTGGAGTAACGGAATGCGTAATTCGCCGGACTATGTATTCCAATTCTTGGATTTCTTATCTACACAGCCGATTAAAAGGGTTATGCTACCTGATACATTAGGGGTTTTGACACATACAGAAACCTATGGTTTTATTTCCGAGATTGTCGAAAAATATCCTGATATCCATTTTGATTTTCACGGACATAATGATTATGATTTAAGTGTTGCCAATGTTATGGAAGCACTTAAAGCAGGATGTCATGGACTGCACATCACCGTGAACGGAATGGGGGAAAGAGCGGGAAATGCACCCTTGGCCAGTGTAGTTGCGGTAATCAATGACTTTCTTCCCAATATTGGGATTTCAGTGGATGAATCCTCATTATATAAAGTTGGTAAGTTGGTATCTGCCTTTACTGGATTTGGGATTCCAGCCAACAAGCCAATTGTAGGAGATAATGTTTTTACGCAAACTGCTGGAATACATGCAGATGGAGACAGCAAAAAGAACTTATACTTTAATAATTTACTCCCAGAAAGATTTGGCAGAAAACGCAAATACGCCCTTGGAAAAACATCAGGAAAAGCCAATATTCTTAAAAATCTTCAAGAACTGGGACTAACCTTGAACGATGAAGAGTTACGGAAAGTCACCAAACGTATAATTGAACTGGGAGATAAGAAAGAGAAGGTAACGAAGGAGGATCTGCCGTATATCATATCGGATGTATTGAACAGTGAAACCTATGAGCAAAAAGTTATCATTAAATCCTACGTGCTGACACATTCCAAGGGGTTAAAGCCTTCAACAACAGTTTCCGTAGAAATTAATGGGAAATTACATGAGGAACACGCGCAAGGTGATGGGCAATATGATGCCTTTATGAATGCGCTCAGAAAAGTATACAACACCAAAAAGATGAAATTACCAACACTGACGGACTATGCTGTTCGTATACCGCCCGGAAGTAATTCAGATGCTTTGTGTGAAACAATCATTACCTGGGAAAACAATGGTAACGATTTTGTAACCAGAGGTCTAGACTCCGACCAGACAGTTTCTGCCATTAAGGCTACCGAAAAAATGCTGAATATCATATAATTTAAATCAACCAAATGAAATTGAACATCGCCCTCCTAGCAGGAGATGGCATAGGTCCTGAAGTAGTGGACCAAGCCGTAAAAGTATCCAACGCCGTTGCAAAGAAATTTAATCATGAAATTCAGTGGACACCTGCTTTGACAGGAGCCGCTGCTATAGATGCGGTGGGAGAACCCTACCCTGATAAAACACATGAAATATGTATGGGCGCAGATGCAGTTTTATTTGGTGCCATTGGCCATCCGCGATTTGATAATGACCCGTCTGCAAAAGTACGTCCGGAGCAGGGTTTGTTGAAAATGAGGCAAAAATTGGGATTGTTTGCCAATGTACGCCCAACCTTTACATTTCCTTCCTTAATCGATAAATCGCCACTAAAACGAGAACGTATTGAGGGAACCGATCTAGTGTTCTTAAGGGAATTGACAGGCGGTATTTATTTTGGCGATAGAGGAAGAAAAGATGATGGCAATACTGCTTTTGATACCTGCACCTATACTAGGGATGAGGTGCAACGTTTGGCCAAAAAAGGATTTGAATTGGCCATGAATCGTACCAAAAAACTATGCTGTGTAGACAAGGCCAATGTATTGGAAACCTCACGTCTTTGGAGGGAAACTGTACAAGCCATGGAAAAAGATTATCCTGAAGTTGAAGTTTCCTATGAATTTGTGGATGCGGTAGCCATGAGATTGGTACAATGGCCAAATTCCTATGATGTACTAATTACAGAGAATTTGTTCGGTGATATTTTAACCGATGAAGCTTCAGTTATTTCCGGTTCCATGGGACTAATGCCCTCTGCTTCTATCGGAGCGGAAACCTCCCTATTTGAACCAATACACGGATCATACCCTCAAGCCGCAGGAAAGGATATTGCAAATCCTTTGGCAACGGTGTTGTCTGCCGCGATGATGTTTGAAGATGCATTTGGACTTAAAGAGGAAGCCGAAACCATACGAGAGGTAGTCAACAAATCCTTAGCAGAAGGTGTGGTCACTGAAGACCTCGCAGATGGGGGAAAATCCTTTAAAACCAGTGAAGTTGGGGATTGGTTGTCAATAAACATTTGATAGGGCGCAAAAAAACAACCTAAAACCCTGTAGCGAATTTCGTTACGGGGTTTTTTATATAATAACCTCACGAATACCACTTATCAAATGTAGAATTATCCCCTTCCTGGCCTTGACAAAATTTTATCGGCACGTATTTATCAGAGCAATTGTACCAATAAAAAAGATCTACTCTATACGATATCCATTTAAATAACGTAGTAATTTACGTAAGTAGGTTTATTCCTACATATATTAAAATTTAAACAAATAAAAATATAGTTACATGGAAATTTATCAGCATAGTATATTACATTCTGAAGATATAAATCAAATTAAAATTGACTTTGTACCGGACGTTTTTTTTCTTTTTGTATCGCCAACCTTTCCCAGGGCCAAAGAATTTGTAGACAGTCTACATGCTATATTTGAAAAATCTATTTTAATAGGGTGTTCTACTGCAGGAGAGATTATTGGAATTCAGGTCTTGGATTCCTCCATTGCACTTACTGCAGTGAAATTTGAAACGACTAAAATTAAAATCGTAGATGTTGATCTTAATTCTTATGAACTGGATAGTTATAAGACCGGAAGTATAATAAGCGAGAAATTGAAGGGTGAAAATCTACGTCATATTTTCGTTCTTAGCGATGGTTTAATTGTAAATGGCGCTGAACTGGTTAAAGGATTGCAACATAAAATTGATAAAAAAGTTAGCATTACCGGTGGCTTAGCAGGTGATGGTGCTGATTTTGAAAAAACATTTGTAATACATAACAATGAAATCCATTCCGAAAAAATAGTGGCTCTTGGTTTATACGGTGAAGATTTAAAAATAGGATTTGGCTCCAAGGGAGGTTGGGATAGTTTTGGCATTGAACGATTGGTGACAAGATCTGAAAACAACATTCTCTATGAACTGGACGGGGAACCCGCTTTAGAACTCTATAAAACATTCTTAGGTGAGAAAGCCAAAGATCTACCTGGTTCAGGTCTCCTGTTTCCTTTGAGCATGAGGGATGAAGACAACAAAATTCCTGTAGTCAGAACTATCCTGGCCATTGATGATCAGAATCAAAGTCTCACTTTTGCAGGAAACATTCCACAAGGTTCATACGTAAGGCTTATGAAAGCAAATGTAGATCGGATAATAAGTGGTGCAGAACAATCAGCCATGATTAGTAAAAGTAATACCGGCGATGCACATCAATTAGCCTTTTTGGTCAGTTGTGTGGGTAGACGATTGGTTATGAAACAATTGGTTGAGGAAGAAGTAGAAGCAGTAAATGAGGTATTTGGAAACAAGATTTTCACAACGGGATTTTATTCGTATGGTGAAATTGCACCGTTTGATAAGTTCACTCCCTGTTCCTTACACAATCAAACCATGACAATAACAACATTCTCTGAATGAAACCAATGCATAGGTTGTTAAAAAGACAGCTAAAAAAGGCTGAGATAGATCAACAAACACTTGCTCTAATAACTCCATTATTAGACCAAGTTAACGAAGCTTATATGGCCTCAGATAAGGATCTATTTCATATTGAAAATGTATTGGAAAAAAGTTCTCAGGAACTATTTCAGGCAAACCAGCAATTAAGAAGTAATGTTGAGATGATCTCAAGTCGTTT
>CAXMOE010000043.1:0-17076 GCA_964194835.1 uncultured Flavobacteriaceae bacterium
GATATGTGAAAAAAATAGCCTCCCTTTTACTCTTTATTACAGTTGCGGGATGTGTCCCTAGCCAAGAATCCAGGCAACAGGACAAATCTCGTCCAAATATAGTCCTCATTATGTCTGATGACCAGGGATGGGGAGACTTTAGTATTCATGGGAATACTAATCTCAATACGCCCAATATTGATGCACTAGCCAATAATGGGGTCTCCTTTGACAATTTTTATGTTAGTCCTGTATGTTCCCCTACCAGAGCAGAATTATTAACCGGGCGATACTTTCCCAGATTAGGGGTGTATTCTACTTCTGCAGGGGGAGAACGTATAAATCTGGACGAAACCACTATAGCTGAAATCTTTCAAAAAGCAGGGTATAAAACTGCCGCTTATGGCAAATGGCATAACGGAATGCAGCCTCCTTTTCATCCAAATGCTAGGGGGTTTGATGATTTCTATGGATTCGCATCCGGGCACTGGGGCAATTATTTTAGTCCGATGTTAGAACATAATGGAACTATAGTAAAAGGTAAAGGATACCTCGCAGATGATCTGACCAACAAGGCCATGGAATTTATAACTAAAAACCAGGATAAATCATTCTTTCTATACCTTCCTTTTAACACCCCACATAGCCCTATGCAGGTACCGGATAATTTCTGGGACCGATTTAAGGATAAAGAGTTGGAGTTGAAATATAAGGACAGCATTGAAGAAAAGACCAACTTTACCAAAGCTGCCCTTGCCATGGTAGAAAATATAGATTACAATGTAGGGAGGGTAATGGATAAACTCAAAACACTGAGCCTTGAAGAAAATACCATAATAATTTATTTGTCAGACAACGGCCCGAACGACTGGCGCGGGAATGGGGGAATGCGCGGAAAAAAAGGTTCTACAGATGAAGGAGGTGTACGTACGCCCTTCTTTATACAATGGAAAAATTCCCTGCCCAATGGCAAGAATGTGCACCATATTGCCAGCGCAATAGACATACTACCCACTTTAACAAGTTTGGCAGGGATTGATGCAAAGACCAAAAAACCAATAGACGGCAAGAACTTAAAAACCCTGTTGTTTAAAGAGAATCCAGAATGGGATTCACGATTGGTCTTTTCTCATTGGAAGGGAGAGACGAGTATTCGCTCCCAGCAATACCGATTGGATAATGAAGGTAGATTGTATGATATGGTAAACGATATAGGTCAGACCACCGATATTTCTAATCAACATCCCGAATTCCTGGATTCGCTAAACCAGGTTAAGGAAAGTTGGCTAAAAGAAGTCACTTCAATTTCCTTAAACAAAGATGATAGACCTTTTCCCCTTGGTCATCCCGATTATGCGAATACTCAACTACCAGCCCGGGATGGTGTTCCACATGGCAATATTGAACGAAGTAACAAATACCCCAACTGTACTTTTTTTACAAATTGGACAAGTTTGGAGGACAAAATTACCTGGGAGGTAGATGTCCTGGCAGATGGTATTTTTGAAGTTGAACTTTATTATAGTTGTTCCGAGCAAAATATTGGCTCAACGATTAATCTAAGCTTGGGCAAAAGTCATCTCACTGCCAGAATTACCGATGCAAGCGACCCACCCCTTACAGGTATGGAAAATGATCGATACCCACGTATTGAATCCTATGTAAAGGAGTTTAAATCTAAAGATTTGGGCACAATTACCCTTAAAAAAGGAAAAGGAAAATTAACACTACAAGCCTCGGAAATAGCCGCAAACGAAGTAATGGATGTACGGTTGCTAATGTTCAAAAGAGTTAAATAATAAGTGCCGACTTAGTAAGGGTGGGATTTAAAAAAACCGTACCCTTTGAAAGGCATGGGTTAATCCTTTTTAATATTCCAACCTGGACCATGCACCACTTGCCCCGGTAACTCACCTGTATGTTCGCCATCCTTGAGCACTTGGGTTCCGTTTACAAATACATGTACCATGCCAGTAGAAAATTGTTGTGGCTCTTCAAAGGTTGCATGATCTTGAATTTTGGAAGGATCAAATATGGCCAAATCTGCTTGGTATCCCTTTTTTAAAGCACCCCTTTTCTTGATTTTTAAATTGGTCGCTGGTAGTGTTGTAAGTTTATGAATTGCTTCTTCCAGGGAAATTATCTTTTCATCACGTACATATTTACCTAGTAATCGGGCTACATTACCGTAAGCTCTTGGATGGGTACTCGATTTAAGGAAAACACCCTCCGGTGTCATAGATCCCGCATCGGAACCAAAACTTGTCCACGGTAATGCGATTTGCTTTTTTACATTTTCTTCCGACATTAAAAAATAAAGCGTTCCCACCCTGCTACCGTCTTGCACAACTAAATCCATTGCTGTTTCTTCGGCAGATAAGTTTCGCATTTGGGCAACTTCAGCCAATGTCTTCCCGGTAAGGTACTTTAAACTGTCATTTTTAAAACCCACCAAGAGCATTTTATCTGCAGATTCTGCCTGTTGCATTAAACTTTCCCAATCATTCGCTGGAGTCGTCATTTCCTTTAATACTCTTTTACGGATCTTGGGGTCTTGTAAACGTTCCGCCCACTTATCATAGCCCCCTTCCTGAACCCAGGGTGGCATTGAGGCATTCAAACCGGTTGCTCCTGCTATATAGGTGTACATATCAGCGGTAATATGAAGTCCAGCCAATCGGGCGGAATCTATTTTAGCAACGACCTGATCATATTTATTCCAATTGGCCCGTCCACTTTGTTTAAGGTGATAGATTTCGGCCCTGATTTCGGCCTCATCCGCTATTCTAAGCAATTCGTCAAGGCTTTCCAATAGATTACCGCCTTCACTCCGCATATGGGAAATATACATCCCATCATACTCAGAAGCTATTTTGCAAAGTTCAATCAGTTCCTCTGTGCTGGAATAAAACGCGGGAGCATAAATCAACGAAGAACCAACTCCCAATGCTCCTTCCTCCATCGCCTTTCGCACCATAGATCTCATGGTCTCCAATTCTTCTTCAGTAGGAGCCCTATCTTCAAAACCAATGGTATGAATTCTTAGCGTGGTTGCACCCACAAATGAGGCAACATTTGGCGAAATTCCTTTTTCAACTAAATAGTTGAGATATTCGGCAAGGCTTGTCCATTTAATATCAAATTTAATATCACCTTGACTTTCAATCTCTTGCTTTTTCATTTGCTCATTCAAGGGGCCCATGGACCATCCTTCGCCAAATACTTCCAGAGTAACCCCTTGGCGTATGTCGCTTTGTGATTTACCGTCTTCAATTAACGACTCAGTGGCCCAACTCAACATATTTATAAAGCCCGGGGCCACAACTAATCCCGTAGCATCTATCTCTAAATCCCCTTTTGCCTTTTGCATATCCCCAATGGCTGCAATGCTGTCTGCAATAATTCCAACATCCACAATATAGGAAACATTGCCTGAGCCATCCACACTTGTCCCATTTCTAATAATGATGTCGTAGCGATCTGAAGGAGAACATCCAACTAAGGTAATTATGAATACAAGCGGCAATAAAAGTTTACTGATTTTCATAGTTGTATATATTACATTACCATTTGCCAGGTATAAGATAGTAATTCATGTATTCCAAAGATAGGAATATTGGGGTAGACATCTATTCCATACCATAATGAAGAACTGGACTATCTTCATACCCTATCCGTTCAGCTTTTGCCTCAAAAGAAGTCCCTAAAGGCAAGGGGTTGCCGTAAATACTCCAAATAGAATCTTGGGGTTGCTTCCAAATAATTGTGGCATCGGGCCGTTTAGAGAATAAGGCTATCCCCTCCTCTTTTTCTTCCATTTCCAAGGGTGCCAATTGAGATTGTTCCTCGTTTGGCAACCATTTGGCAATCAAATCGATTTCATGATACTGGCCCAAATCATTGGTTTCTGTCATCCAATCATTGAGTGCTTTTCTATAATATATCAGTGTATCCAATAGCTCGGGTTTACCTGCCAAATTTTCCAATTCATAGGGGTCTTTCTGCAAATCATAAAGTTCTTCATCAGGTTTATTTGGCCGCAACCATAGCGCTTGTTTTTCATTAAGTTCACCCTTGGCGTATAATTTTCGTAGTTCCCGCATCATCGGCATCTGCTCCCTATAAGCTACTGGCATCGCATGGCTAATATTGGTGTCAAAATTTTTGATGTATTTGTAGCGTTTTGACCGCACAGCCCGTAAACGGTCGTATAGTTCATCAAATCGATCCGAAGAGTGAAATGTAAATTTTGGTTTTCTATCTACTTCAAATTCACCAAATTGGGCCTTCCCTTGCATTACTTTTGGAGGTTCAATTCCAGCTAAAGAAAGAACGCTTGGGGCCAGATCAATAAAACTGATCAATCGATTATCGTGGCTTCCTGCCATTTCACCTCCTGGGAGTTTTATGATCATGGGCACCTTTACACCTGTATCGTATAATGCCCGTTTATGGCGTGGAAAGGGACCCCCATGGTCCCCATAAAAGAAAATGATACTATTTTCATAGAGTCCGTCTTCTTTTAATTGTGCAATGACCTTCCCAATTTGGTCGTCTAACCTTTTGAGATTACTATAGTTCACGGCCAGATCATGCCGAATAATTTCATTATCCGGAAAATAGGGAGGTACGGGGACCACGTTAGGATCTACAAAAAGGGAATCTTTTCCCCTACCCCAAATTGCCGATTCGTGACAGACTCCAAAATTAAATACGGAAAAGAAAGGCTGGCCATCCCTCCTATTTCGCCAATGCGCTTCCTTGCCACTATGGTCCCAAGCAGCAATCGTTTTTTTGAAATTATAATCCTCCTTGGCATTGTTGGTCGTGTAGTATCCTTTTTCTCGTAAGTATTCAGTAAACATTTTTACTCCTTGAGGAACAATAGGAGAGTAACTTGTGATACCAATCTCGGGCTGATTGTTTTCTTGATATGCATTATAAGTGCGCATATTATGTGTGCCCAATGTAGTGGGATACATTCCAGTGATTAAGGCACTGCGGGCAGGTGCACAAACAGGAACAGGTGAAAATGCATTCGTAAAAACCACTCCCTTATTTGCCAATTTCTCAAGATTGGGTAAAGGAAGTGTTGTATTGCCATACATTGGAAAGAATTCTGGCGATTGATCCTCGGCTACAAGCCAGATAATATTGGGAGGCGATTTATGATCAGCTATTTTCTCTTTTTTAGCACAACCAAAAAGACATAAAACCATGAAGATGGTAATACAATGGATGTAAAAAGCAAGCGGTTTCATTCCAAAATATTTAGATCGCCAAGGTTTAGAAGAATCTATTCCCAAATACATATTTATCGCTGGTCCATTCCACTACTTATGTCAATAAATTGCCTTCATCGTCCCATTCCGCCATAATCCCCCTTTTGCTTTGATCAACGCATTTGGCCAGCCATTCCTCTTCATAGGCAACACCGTGTTGTTGAAGTACATCATCCGGTACTCCATCCCATAGATTAGGCATATTACCCTTATAGCCTAAATCGTCAATCCCAATTTTGGAAGTATAATATCCGGTTAAGGTCAAGTTTCGCATTAATGAGAAAAACTGAATTTCCAGTGGACGTTCATCTTCCGGTATCTCAACATCGGGATAGGCAATAGTATCCAAAGTTTGTTGCTGTTGCTCCAAGGTCACACCTTTAAATTCAATTCCGAATTCTGTATTGCATTTATGGTCCAACCACATTAGCCCTCCCCTTAGTGTAATTTGAAGTTCAGGGATATCCTTGGCCATAAATTCAATAAAATCTGGGACTCCGGCATCAGAGGCACTTCCAAATGAGTCATTGGCGGGTAAAATTATATCGCATAATACTGCTACGGTGGCCAATTCATGTTCATTAAAGAATTGTTCAGCGTTTAATTCGGCAATAAGCTCCTTCTCCTCCGGGGTTCTGCCAAAATGCTTTTCTGCACTCTTCAACAGTTCTTCATCTGCCTTGGCTTCCGCTTCCGGTTTACATCCGCTGATGACCAATCCTCCAGCCACAGATCCCAAAATAATTGATCGTATACTTTCTCTTCTATCCATTACTTAGATATTTTGTTGTTTCAATTGCTCAATGATATAATCTGATGTACGCCAAGAAAGCGCCAATATGGTCCAAGTTGGATTTTTATCCGCCTGGGAAACAAAGGGCCCTGCATCAACAATAAAGACATTGTCCACATCATGCAATTGTTGAAATTTGTTCACTACTGAGGACTTAGGGTCATTCCCCATCCGGGTGGTACCGACCTCATGAATAATCCTACCAGGAGCCAGCAAACCATAATCTTGTTCTTTGCTGGGTCTGTCCTGCAACATTTCGCCACCCATATTATGAAGGACCTCTTCAAAGGTCTGATGCATATGTCTTGCTTGCTTACGCTCAAAATCTGACCATTTGTAATGGAATCGTAGCACGGGAATACCAAACTCGTCTACCGTAGTGGGATCAATTTCACAGTAATTATCTTTCATTGGTACAGATTCTCCTCGCCCACTTATTCCCATTACAGAACCATAGTATTTTTTTACATCATCCCTTAGACCATTACCATATCCCCCGACTTTAAGACCAAAGAACTTGTTAAGATCGTTTGGATTAAACCCAAAGCCATAACTTGGCATGCCAATACCTCCCCACACCTCTATATGATATCCTCTTGGGAAGTCGAGCTTTTTATTATCCAACCACCAAGGAGAATACACGTGCATTCCACCTACACCATCTTCGTTATAGGTTTTTCTATTCATTAAATCAGGAATAAATGCCGATCTACTGGATCCTGTGGAATCATGCAAATATTTGCCCACTATATTACTGCTATTACCCAGTCCATTGGGATGTTGGGTGCTTTTTGAATTTAGGAGAATTCGTGCCGAACTACAGGCAGAGGCAGCCAAAACAACAATTTTGCCTTTTAATTTATACTCTTTCCTATCTTCCTTATTTATGTAGGATACCCCTGTGGCCTTACCTTCCGCATTGGTGGTGACCTCACGCACCATGGAGTTGACAAACAGATCTATTTGTCCGCCATTTTTTTGTGCCGGAAAAATTAAACAGCTTCCCGCAGAGAAATCTGCGTATACCTGACAAGCCCTGGAGCACTGTCCACAATAAAAGCAGACCCCTCTATCCTTATTGATTTTTTTGGTAACCATGGACATCCGCGATGGTATCACCGTAATATTCGATTTTCTTGCTCCTTTTATATAAAAAAGCTCGTGTAACCTCGGCTTGGGAGCAGGTAGAAAGAACCCATCAGGTTCATTGGGCAAATTTTCCTTGGATCCAAAAACTCCGATCAGTTTGTCCACTTTGTCGTAGTAGGGTTTTACATCATCATATCCTATGGGCCAATTATCCCCCAGTCCGTCTACATCTTTGTGTTTAAAATCCCTTTCTGAGAATCGCAAAGATATTCGTCCCCAGTGATTGGTCCTGCCACCCAGCATACGTGAACGGAACCAGTCAAATTTTGTTCCGTTTTTACGGGTATAGGGTTCCCCTTCTATATCCCATCCGCCATAGGCGCTATCAAAATCGCCAAATGGTCTAACCGTACTTGCCCCTCTTCTGGGGGATTCCCAGGGCCATTTTAGTTGTGTCTGTTGCTCTGGGTCCGCTGGATCAAAAAAGGGTCCGGCTTCCACCACCGCAACCTTTAAACCAGAATCGGCCAAAATTTTTGTGGCCATACCACCGCCAGCGCCCGACCCAACAATGATGACGTCATACATAGTTGAAGATTCCAATATCTGCATATGTTATGTTTTGTTGATTTTGTGAATTTTAGAAATTAAAAACAGCTTAAATTACGCTTTTTCCAGCAACAATCCATGTACTTTCAATTTTTGATAAATTAATATCAGGAATTGATAAAATTGTTCAGTTACCAGAAAATACAGGAAGCTATTAACACTGGTCGTAATGGTTAAAACACCCAGATCTAATTGGGAAATAAATAATTTTTAGAGTACCCTCTTGATACCCGAGAAGTCCTGTCTAAATTGCGAAGGTGTCCTTTTTTTACTCCTTTTAAAGATTCTGTTGAAATTGGCTATATTGTTAAATCCAGACATAAAAGCAATTTCTGATATGCTCGAATCTTTTTCGATAAGCCAAACAGCTGCGTAACCAATGCGGACATCGTTAAGATATTCCACAAACGTTTTCCCTGTTCTTTTTTTAATGAATCGATTAAAAGAAACACTGCTCATATTTAACAAATTTGAAACTTCCTCCAAAGTAATCTTGGAAGCATAGTTCTCCTGGACATAATCATACAATAACTTTAACTTATCACTATTATCAAAATTTTCCAAATGGAAGGTAGATGTGGACAATAATCGTTGGTTCCTTGAATTTGCCAAATCATATAGAATGGAGGTCAATTCCAAAAAATAATCCATCCCACCCAATTTGGAAACCTTTAATAGTCTTGGAGTAACACTTTTTATTGCCTCTTGGGAAAATAATATACCATGAACCGATCGGTCAAACATATCCTTTAGAGGTTTCATAATGCTTCTTGCCAAAAAGGCATTGTCAAAAAGGTTGTTGTGAAATTGAATGGTCACTTCATGCATGCTTTCGCTACTAGATTGTTGCAATTCCCATCCATGGAACAAATTTGGCCCTATGAGAACCAGTTCCAGATCTTCTATTTCCTCAATGCAATCACCCACAATTCTTCGCACTCCTTTACCTCGGGCAATAAAATTCAATTCCATTTCAGGGTGAAAATGAATAGGGTAGTCAAAAGTTTTTCTTTCCCGATCAAAAACCAAAAAACAATCTTTGGTGGTAAGAGCGGTAATTTCGCGATGAATGTTTTTTAATGGCTTCAAGATTGTATGGTTTTATAATGTTATTTTATCAAATAATTAATACATTTTCGTCACAATAATAAAAAATAAATTTTAATTACAACTAAAACATCATGCCAATGGCAATAACTATACGTCCTCTTTTAAGTTATAATATCATAAAAATAGGAGTTCTGGTCAAATTTTGATTTCCTTGGGGTACGTAATTTTATATTGTATCAGCATGTATTATATATACAAGAAAGTAATAATGTTTGACATATAACATATATAGCATAATTTGTTTTTTTTGCATTTTCCTCTTTCCTTTACCATAATGTCCAGTTTCGAGTTCTATTATTCAATTTTTCCGTAAAACATGGGGCAAATGGAAGAAACTTCAAACTAATTTCTTAGGAAATTGCAATCCCTGAAAAACAGTTCAATTATAAATAGTACTAATAATTGACAAAATATGATAAGAATTCCTTATCCAATTCACATAGTTTTACCAATTCATAAATAAATTGGCAATTCTTTAACATATATCGTATACAATATATAAGACTAATTTCTCCGAAACTGTGAGGCAGCAATTAATTTAATCCTAACTAAATACTTAATGAATATGACGTGAAAAAGTGAATTAAAGTACTCTATGCAGGAATGATATTACTCTAATTCTAATAATGCAGTTGTATTGTCCTTTTATATTTTAAATACTAGTTGATAAAGACGTATTACCAATAAACAACAATATTCGTTGAATATGTAATATATCAAATATTAACTAAGTAATTAAAATGATTTTAGTAATATTAGGGTTGAATTATGAACTAAGCATCTCGAAATCGATTTCGAATGCGAATTTCATAAATTTAGATCGACTCAAAAAACTCATTAACTAACTAAACAACAAGTGATTATGATTCAAACATGCGATTATCATTCGTTAAAACTTAAAAGGAAGACAGCGTCTTTCGGAATTAAGTTGTTATCGATGCTGATTTGCTTTGGAGCACAATTTGCCCTAGCAAATCCAGAAACGAAGGTTGAAAAAGTAACATTGGAAATGTTACAAGCAACAATTACAGGAACAGTTACCGATTCTGATGGAGCTCCGCTTCCCGGTGCTAACGTATTGGTAGAAGGTACTACAACTGGTACCCAGTCCGATTTTGATGGTAACTATACCATTGAAGCAGACGCCAATGCTACATTGATATTCAGTTACATTGGTTTTGCCTCTCAATCGGTTGCGGTTAACGGACAGACTACTGTTAATGTTTCCATGGTGGAAGATGCCAGTAGATTAAGTGAAGTAGTTGTTACAGGGTATGGTACACAGACCAGAGGGGATATTACAGGGGCGGTTTCCTCAGTTGACATTTCTGAAGCTGTTAAGGCGCCAATTGTAAACGCAGCTGAAGCACTTGAAGGTAGAGTTACTGGTGTTACCGTAACAAACAACGGTAATCCTGGAGCTGCTCCAAAAATTACTATTCGTGGTTTTGGAACAAGTAACAATTCCAACCCTTTATATATCATTGACGGTGTGCAAACAGACAATCCTTCTGTGTTGAACAGTATTAATCCCAATGATATTGAGCAAATGAACGTTCTTAAAGATGGTGCTGCTGCAATTTATGGAGCAAGGGCATCCAACGGGGTTGTTATTATCAAAACAAAAGGTGGAAGCTATAATATGGACAAGCCCGTAATTTCGGTGAATGCCTATACTGGTTTTGCCCAGGCGAACAATCTTCCTGATTTATTAAATAACCAACAGCATGCAGATATGATCTGGGCCGGTTTGGCAAATGATGGTTCTGCACTAACACACCCACAATACGGAACAGGAGCAAGTCCTGTAGTACCTTCATCATTGATAGGGTATACCAGAGTTGTATCTTATAACCCAATTGTTCGTGGACCAGCATCCGCTGCGATTACTCCTGGTGGAACTAAATGGTTAGACGAAATCACGCAAACTGCATTGGTTAATAGTGGATCTGTTTCGATGAGAAACGGAACAGAAACTGGCAAATATTATATGTCTGCAGGATATTTGAACAGAGAAGGAATAGTTTTAACTACTGGTTACAAACAAGGTGTCACTAGATTAAATTCAGAATTTAAAATATCTGATAAAGTAATTATTGGAGAACATTTAAGTGCCTCCTTTTCAAATACTGTAAATGGAAATACAATCAATGATGCATTACGAAGTAGTCCATTGATTCCTGTATACGATGACGAAGGTAGACTGGCCGGTACTGGTGCCCAAGGAACAGGAAACTCTAGAAGTCCTGTAGCCCAATTAATTAGAGGCAAGGATAACTTTAACAAGCTATTCAGGGTATTTGGTGATATTTACCTTTCTGCTGAGATACATGATGGCTTAACTTTTAAAACCACTATTGCTGGTAATTTAGAATCCTTTGATAGTAGAAGTTTCCAAGCGTTGGATCCAGAACACAGTGAGCCACTTGGCACCAATACACTTACCGAGCAAAATATCGATAATTTTAATTGGACTTGGAGTAATACCCTTAATTACAACAAAAGCTTTGGTGAACACACCTTAAATGTCCTTGCGGGTATAGAAGCAGTGGAAGAAGGTTCTAAAGGAAAAACAATTAGCCGGGACGGGTTCTTGTTTGAAACACCAGATTTTTACTTATTGAACAACGGATCCGGAACACCAAACGTTGGTGAAGCCTTTGATGGTGGAAATACATTATTTTCCGTTTTCGGAACTGCCACTTATTCATATCAAGGCAAATATTTTGGAACCGCCACGGTACGTAATGATAAATCTTCACGTTTTCTTGGAGACAATAAAAGTGACACCTTCCCTTCCTTTAGTGGAGGTTGGTTAATAAGTAAGGAAGACTTTTTCCCACAAGATGGAATTATTGGTAGGTTAAAATTGAAAGCTTCATGGGGACAATTGGGTAACCAGACTTTGCCTTCAGATAACCCAACTATCAATATTTCATCCTTGAGTGAAGGTTTGGCCAATTATGCCATTAATGGTAGTACAATATCAACAGGTGCCATATTAAGTCAAGTTGGAAATCCAGATTTAAAATGGGAGACCAGTGAGTCACTAAATATTGGTGTGGAGTTGAGCTTGTTCAGTGACAAGCTTTCTATAGATTTTGATTATTTTGACATTGACACCAATGATTTAATTACACGGGATAACAGTTTGATCAGTACTACTGCTATCGATGCTGGTGCTCCCCTTGTAAACTTAGGGAATATTACCAACTCAGGTTTCGATCTTGGAATTGGGTATAACAATGAAACTGCTTCAGGGTGGTCTTACGGTGTTCAGGCCAATATTTCCAGATACAAAAATGAAGTTACAGAATTGATTAGTGAATTTCAATCTGGTAGATCCGACCTAAGGGGTGGTGCTGTTACCAGAACTGAAGTTGGCCGTGGTATCTCAGAATTTTATGGTCGTGTAGTTACAGGTTTCGATAGCACGGGTAGATTTACTTACGAAGATGTAAATGGCGATGGAACCATTAATGACGATGATCGTGATTATATTGGAACTCCGCATCCAGATTTCACCTACGGTATTAATTTAACTGCAGAGTATAAAGGTTTTGATATTTCTGCATTCATTAGCGGGTCTCAAGGAAACGATGTCTATAACTATGAAAAGATATTCACAGACTTCCCTACGTTCGTTAACGGAAACAGAAGTACAAGAGTGTTGGATTCTTGGACACCAAGCAACACAAATGCTACCCTTCCTGCTTTGAGTAATTCAATCACGAATAGTGAGACACAACCTAACTCCTATTTTGTGGAGGATGGTTCATTTATGAGGATGAAGAACATGCAGATAGGATATAGCTTGCCAGCTGATGTCACTGAAAAAATTGGTATGGATTCTTTCCGTATTTTTCTTCAGGCAACCAACTTATTTACGATAACAGGCTATGATGGCTTTGATCCAGAAGTTATATCAACTGACAACTTATCGTTGGCCGTTGATTTTCAGACATATCCAACATCACAAGTATTTACTTTAGGAGTTAACTTAAAATTATAAAAAAATGAAAAAGAAATTAATTTTTTACGTAACACTGTTCGTTGCTGTTATTGCTTGCAGCGATGATTTTACGACCTTACCCGCCGTTGGGGCTTTGAGTGATGAAGCCGTGGCAAATGAGGCTGGAGTGGATCTATTACTTATTGGTGCCTATTCTGTATTGGACGGGCGAAGAGCAAACTTAACTGGTAATGGTTTTGCCAATAGTGGTGATAACTGGTGGTTTGATGTTTTATCGGATGATGCCCATAAAGGAAGTACAGATGGTGATCAGGCCGATCTTTTCGAAGTGGAAGTATATAATTGGTCAACTGGAAACCCTTATATTTTAGGAAAATGGGAGTCCCTTTTTGCTGGAGTTAACAGGGCAAATGCGGTTATTACCTTGATTTCACAAATTGAAGGAGCCGATTTAACCGGAAAATTAGCGGAGGCTCGGTTTTTAAGAGCTCACTTTAATTTTGAACTTCAAAGAATATATGGAAATGTTCCCTATATTTCTGAGGAGAACTTTGCTTCTCAGGAATTTAACCAACCCAATCCAGGGTCTATTTGGACTGAAATTGAGGCTGACCTTGCATTTGCTGTAAGTAATCTTCCTGCAACTCAGGGAGACGTTGGGAGACCATCTTCGATGGTAGCCACAGCATATTTAGGGAAGGTTCAGTTACAACAATCCAATTGGGGAGCTGCATTAGCTTCGTTTAGCACCGTAATTAACAGTGGACAATATTCTTTGAATGCAGAATTCGTGGATAACTTCGCTCTTGCAGCTGACAACAGTGCTGAATCTTTATTTGCAATTCAGTTTACCGCTGATGATGGGCAGTCCTTTAATGGAAACATTGGAGGTGTATTAAACTTCCCAAATCCAGGACCATTTGGATCATGTTGTGGTTTTTACCAACCTTCACAGGATTTGGTAAATGCATTTCAAACCGATGGTACAGGTCTACCTTTATTGGATACCTTTAATCAGACCGACGTTGCGAACGATTATGGACTTGAAGATGCTGATGCTTTTACACCACATGCAGGACCTTTGGATCCTAGATTGGATTATACTGTAGGTAGAAGAGGAATAGACTATAACCGTTATGGAACCTTTCCAGGACATTCCTGGATCCGTGCAACTTTTGCCGATATATCGGGCCCATACTTGCCTGCCAAGAATGTGTACCAATCTGGCGAAGACGCAAACCAGGGAACTGGTGGTTGGGGTCAACAACACTCTGGAATTAACTATCATATCATTCGATATCCAGATGTATTGTTAATGGCTGCCGAGGCAGCTGTTGAGACCAATGATTTGGCTTCTGCATTAACATGGGTAAACCTTATCAGAAATAGGGCTAAAAACATGAGTTACGTTCAAAATGAAGCAGGTACTGCCAATGCAGCGAATTATCAAGTAGAGCCTTATGCTGCATTTGCTGATCAGGCTTTTGCAAGAAAAGCTGTGCGCCACGAGCGTCGTTTGGAACTTGGAATGGAAGGGCATAGATTATTTGATATAAGAAGATGGAATAATGGTGCAACATCTATGAATGATTATTTTACTAATGAAACCCGTACCATAACCAACTATGGTCCAAAGTCAAATGCTTATGAGGCTAAACACGACATGTTACCTATTCCTTTGACGGCAATAGATTTAAGTGGTGGTATATTATCACAAAATCCAGGATACTAGTCATATAGACTCCTAAATATAATTAGAAAAGGACATCGTTTTACGATGTCCTTTTTTTTTGTTTTACAGTATTAAAACTAGTCGATTTCTTATCTTTACCAGCATGAAAATTTTTAATATGAAGCAGGCATTTTTGGTAGGCTTAATGGCGGGACTTGTAATTTCTTGTAGTGAACAAAAAGATACAAGTAAAAAAATATTCAATCAATTCGCTAAGAATGATAGTGGAATTTCATTTTCCAATGTTCTTACGGAAAATGATTCCCTAAATTATTTCACGTATTCCTATTTATATATGGGAGGTGGGGTATCTGCAGGAGACATCAACAATGATGGTTTAATAGATTTGTTCTTTACCGGAAACATGGTACCCAACAAACTATACCTGAACAAGGGAAATCTTAAGTTCGAGGACATCTCTGAACAAGGTGGAATAAGCGGGGATTCCCGTTGGTATACCGGTGTTACCATGGCCGATGTGGACAATGATGGATTTTTGGATATTTATTGCTCCGTAGGTGGCAAGTTTGGTCCTAAAGAGAATCAACTCTTCATGAACAATGGGGACAATACTTTTACGGAAAAAGCGGAAGCTTATGGAATTGCTGATATCGGCAATAGTGTACAGGCCACCTTCTTTGATTACGATCTGGATGGGGATTTGGATATGTATGTTGCCAATTACCCCCCTACTCCTTTTAATGCTCCCAATAAATTTTATCGAATTAAACAAAATTTTCACAAAAAAATTGAAGGGGATAAGCTGTATCGAAATGATGGGGAAAGCTTTACCAATGTAACCAAAGAGGCCGGTTTGGATACATTTGGACTTACCCTAAGTGCAACTGTTGGTGACATCAACAGCGATGGATGGCCAGATATCTATATTTCCAATGATTTTAGTTCACCTGACTATCTTTTTATCAATAACCAAGACGGAACTTTTACTGAACACCTCAAAAATTTAACAAAAAACACTTCCTTCTATGGTATGGGGGTAGATATGGCCGATTTTAACAACGACCAATTATTGGATATCCTTCAGGTGGACATGAATGCTGCCGATAACCGTAGGGCCAAGGCCAATATGGCCAGTATGGATCCCGAATTATTTTGGAGCACCGTAAATTCAGGTTTTCATTACCAATATATGCAGAACAGCCTGCAGATGAACAACGGTTTGTTGCTAGACTCCCTGCCCGATTTCAGTAATCTATCCAGATTGGCAGGAATATCATCAACAGACTGGAGTTGGGGGCCACTCTTGGCCGATTTGGACAACGATGGCTGGAAGGACATCTTTATCTCCAATGGGACGCGGAGGGAAGTCAATAATAGGGACTATTTTCTGAATTTGGATCTCCAAAAACTGCCGAAGGATAGCCTTTTGGAGCGGAGTTTGGCCATACCCTCGGAAAAAATTGATAATTATGTGTATAGAAACAAAGGTGATTTAACCTTTGAGCTGATGAACGAAGACTGGGGCATATCTTTTAAGGGGTTCTCTAACGGCTGCGTATATGTAGATTTGGACAACGATGGAGATTTGGAGATAGTCACCAATAATATTGATGATGATGCTTCCATTTTCGAGAATACCAGTGCTGCATTTAACAACCATATTACTCTAAAATTTAAAGGAGCTGAAAAAAATCCGTTTGGAATTGGCGTTCAGGTTTCAGTCAATACCAATGGAAACAAACAATTCCAGGAAATGACCTTGACAAGAGGGTTTCAATCATCCGTGGCTCCGCAAATCCATTTTGGATTGGGTAAAGTTGATACAATCAATTCCCTGAAAATAAAGTGGCCAGACGGGAAAATACAACAGCTCAACAATATTGCCAGTAATCAGTTCCTCACAGTGGATTATAAGGATGCTGTTGAAAATGACGCAATTGTAGTACCATCTCATGACAAACTGTTTGAAACGGATCGGGACACCACTCGGGTTGTAGAACATTTGCACATTGAAAACCATTATAACGATTTTGCCAAAGAAATACTTTTACCCCACCAAACTTCTATGTTTGGTCCTGGCCTGGCCGTCGGTGATTTGAACGGTGATGATTTGGAAGATTTTATAATTGGGGGCGCTTCCCTAAACAAAGCAGGGGTGTACTTCCAAGATACAGATGGATTTAAAAAACAAGAGTTGGAAGTAATTGCCAAGGACAGTGGGTCTGAAGATATGGGCATTCACATCTTTGATGCTGATAACGATGGGGACAACGATATTTATATGGTAAGTGGTGGCAATGAATTTGAATATAATTCCACACTTCTTCAAGATCGGTTATATGTAAATGACGGGAGTGGCAATTTTATTAAATCACCTTCCGCATTACCGGAAATGCTAACTAGTGGTTCGCGTGTCTCTAGTTTTGATTATGACAAGGATGGTGATTTGGATTTGTTTGTTTCGAATCTGGTGAATACAAATAACAATCTGTATCGAAATGACATTGACTCATTTGTCGCTATCACTACTGGATCATTGGTGAGCGAT
>CAXMOE010000044.1:0-12419 GCA_964194835.1 uncultured Flavobacteriaceae bacterium
TGAGTATGGAGATTATATCCTTATTCCCCGTGGTATAATCTATCAAATTGAGTTTGATACGGAGGACAATAGATTATTGGTCACCGAATCGTACCACCCCATATATACTCCCAAACGTTACCGTAATTGGTTTGGTCAACATTTGGAACATTCCCCATTTTGTGAGCGAGATTTTAAACTCCCTCAGAACCTGAAGGCCCATGACGAAAAAGGTGAGTTCTTAATGAAAGTTAAAAAGCAGGGACAGCTTCACCATTTGGTCTACGCATCACATCCTTTTGATATAGTAGGCTGGGATGGGTACAATTTCCCATATGGCTTTTCCATACATAATTTTGAACCCATAACGGGCAGGGTACACCAACCACCTCCAGTACACCAAACTTTTGAAACCAATACTTTTGTCGTCTGTTCTTTTTGTCCCAGACTTTATGATTACCATCCACAGGCAATCCCTGCACCTTATAATCATTCGAATATCGATTCTGATGAGGTGCTTTATTATGTGGACGGAGATTTTATGAGTCGTAACAATATAGATAAAGGCTATATTTCCTTACATCCGGCTGGGATTCCCCATGGACCGCACCCTGGTGCCTATGAGCGGAGTATTGGCCAAACCAAGACCGAAGAATTGGCCGTGATGATAGACACCTTTAAACCGCTGCAGCTTACACAAACTGCTTTGGATATAGATGATGGCTCATATTACCAATCTTGGATGGAGTAAGTGGTAAAATAGGTCACAAAAAAGGGCAATAATTATTCAAGTCGTCCCGGATAGGGGGGTAAGTACCGAATTCACCGATTCTTTAATTCGTTGATTACAGTAGTAAATTGTTTGCGGACAGCTTGTTGTTTTTCGTGATTTCCTGCAAATACATTCATTTTGCCGTGAGAAATAGTTCCCAATTGCATATTTGAATCCGTAGCGTATACTATGGTTGATGATAGATTTTGAAGTGAGGAAGTTGCTACTAACGGTGCTGAAGCATCAATAATACAGCTATTCATGGGTGACCCTACTTTAAAGAAATCAGTTGTAAAATTACCCATTGCTTTTCGTCCTGTTTGAATCGACATTTCAAGGGCATACATTCCTCCATCTCCTTGTTGATTGGAGAAATAGGTATTTCTTTTATGTGATTTCAACCGCTGTCCGTAATCTAAAAGGCGTAGTTCTTCCAGCGGATTAATACCTATATTACTGTCCGTTCCTATACTCCATTTACCACCTTCTTCCTGGTATTTTCTTAAGGGGAATAATCCATCCCCTAAATTCCCTTCCGTACTGGGGCAAAGTACTACATTGGCTTTGCTATTGGCTATCCCAGCAGTTTCATCAGCTGTTAAGTGTGTTGCATGTATAAGATGGAATCTGTCATTTAGATCTATATTGTCAAGTAGCCATTCTACAGGTCTTTTTCCCAAGTATTGGATAGCATCATCAACTTCCTTTAATTGTTCGGAAATATGTATATGAAACGGAATGTCCTGAGGCTCTGAAGCTGCTATTTCAGCAATATCCAACGGCTCAACTCCTCTCATTGAATGAATGCCGATGCCAATGTTTGCATGTTTATAATATGTGCAAGCATCTCTACTTGCCTCCAATAGTTTTAGATACTCGTCAATAGTGGGAGAAATAAATCTTCTTTGTCTATCATTTGGTTCTAGTCCAAATCCTCCTTTTTGGTAAAAAATAGGGATTAACGTAATTCCAATTCCAGCAGTTTTTGCCGCGGCAATTAACCTACTTCCCATTTCGGCTAGATTGGAATAAGGTTTCCCGTTCCTGTCATGGTGCACATAGTGGAATTCGGCCACATTGGTATACCCATGTCGTGCCATCTCAGTATAGAGCATAGTTGCTATCGCCTGCATCTGGTCAGGATTCATGCTTAGTGCCAATTGATACATGGCTTCTCTCCATCCCCAGAAATTGTCCTGCATTCCAGCGCTTTCATGTTGTTCTGCCAAGCCGGCCATAGCATATTGAAAGGCATGTGAATGAGCATTCTGAAATCCTGGAATAGCAAAACCATTAGTGACTTCAACGGAAGTATCCTTAGGATCAAAAGAAAAAATATCGGTAATATTTCCTTCCTTATTAATCCTTATGCCTGCGTTTTTATGCCAGCCAGTGTTTTGTAATATTCCCTTAAAATGGTAGGTTTTCATAAACCGGTATGCATCGTTTTAATTAAACTTTCAAATGTTCTTTGCAGAACTGTGATTACTTTATCTGCCCTATCCACATTATACATCACTTCATTGTCATCCATATACAGGATTTTATTCATTTCCAATTGAAGAGTGTGGACATTATTTTCTGGTTTTCCAAAGTAGCGAGTAATATGGCCTCCTTTAAAAGGTGTATTATGATTTACCCCAAAATCTCCTGACCTTAAACCTTCCAAGGCCGATTTAATCAAGTTTGGATGTGCCGTTGTTTGATCATTATTTCCTAATATCATATCTGGCAACGGATCTTTTTGTATAGTGCTTACTCTATGCCGAATAGAATGTGCATCCCAAAGTAATACATGGCCAAACCTTTTTTTTCGATCTTCCAAAAGGGTAGTAATCTGCCTATAATACGGCCAATAGTAGGTATTTAATCTCCTATTGATTTCTTTTTGATCGGGTTCCAGTTCTTTTGTTCTATATATTTTATTGCCAAAAAAGTCTGTAATTGGAGTGTTGGAGGTAATAAGCCTATCATCATCATAGAGCGGTACACTTTTGGAGTCTCTATTTAGATCTATCACCCATCTACTTAGGTTTGCCTTAATAACTGTGATTCCCAAAGAAGAGGCAAATTCATATAAGCGATCTACGTACCAATCCGTATCATCCAGATGCCTGCGCATTCTTTTTTTGTAATGGCTTTTTATCTTCACAGGAAACTTTGTTCCTGAGTGGGGAACACTCAGAATAATTGGGACCAAATTGGTCTTTGGCTCTTTAAGTTTGAATAGATCCATTGGCAAAAATTAATAACATTTGAATTTTAATCAAATAAACCTTCCAATAGGCTGTCGTCGACCATATTTGGTAATGTCACCTTTAGTTCTGGAGTACGCTCCATTTCTCTTTGTATTGCAAAAAGAGCTTCCTTATTTCGTGCCCAACTCCTTCTTGAAATTCCATTATTCACATCGTAGAACAACATGTTTTTTAACCGAGCAGAAGCTTCTTTGGATCCATCCAATACCATTCCAAATCCTCCGTTAATGACCTCGCCCCATCCTACACCACCGCCATTGTGTATAGAGACCCATGTTGCGCCTCTAAAACTATCACCAATAACATTATGGATGGCCATATCTGCTGTAAATTTACTGCCATCGTAAATATTACTGGTTTCCCTGAATGGGGAATCGGTACCACTAACGTCATGGTGGTCCCTGCCCAATACAACAGGAGCGGAAATATCTCCTGACTTAATGGCCTGATTAAAGGCCTCAGCTATTTTGGCTCGTCCTTCAGCATCGGCATATAATATTCTAGCCTGTGAACCCACAACCAAATTATTATCATTGGCCTCCTGAATCCATTTAATATTGTCCTGCATTTGTTGCTGAATCTCTTTGGGAGCCGTAATTTTTATTTGTTTCATAATCTTCTGGGCAAGCCTGTCCGTCTTTTGTAAATCACTGGGTTTGCCGGAAGTGCATACCCATCGAAACGGACCAAAGCCATAATCAAAGCACATTGGTCCCAATATATCCTGTACATAAGAAGGGTATTTAAAATCGATATTGTTCTTTGCCATTACGTCGGCCCCAGCACGGGAAGCTTCCAATAAAAAAGCATTGCCGTAATCAAAAAAATAAGTACCATTCCCAGTATGCTTATTTATTGCTGCAACATGTCTTCGCAGGGATTCCTGTACTTTTTCCTTAAATGTGTCAGGGTCTTGGCTCATGAGTTGGTTGGCTTCGGCAAAACTTAAACCAGCAGGATAATATCCGCCAGACCATGGGTTATGTAAGGAAGTTTGGTCAGAACCCAAATGTATAAAGATTTGTTCTTCATAAAATTTTTCCCAGACATCCACTATATTTCCGAGATAAGCCAGGGATACGATTTCTTTGTCTTGGACAGCCTTTTTGACCCTGGTCACAAGTTGATCGGCATTATCAATAAGTTCGTCTACCCAACCTTGGTCATGTCTTTTATGGGCAGCATTTGGGTTTATTTCGGCACAGACCGTAATACATCCAGCAATATTGCCAGCTTTGGGCTGAGCACCGCTCATTCCTCCCAAGCCAGCTGTTAGGAATATTTTTCCACTAGAGTCCCCATCTTTTTGTAATACTTTGCGAAATGCATTCATTACTGTGATTGCAGTGCCATGTACAATTCCCTGAGGACCTATGTACATATATGAACCAGCAGTCATCTGCCCGTATTGGGTAACTCCTAGGGCATTATATTTTTCCCAATCATCAGGTTTGGAATAGTTGGGGACCATCATACCATTGGTGACCACTACCCTTGGGGCATCTTTGGAAGAGGGAAATAATCCCATGGGATGTCCGGAATAGATGTGTAAGGTCTGTTCCTCGGTCATAATGGCCAAGTATTTCATTGTTAGCAGATACTGTGCCCAGTTTTGGAAAACGGCACCATTCCCTCCATATGTGATCAGTTCTTCCGGATGCTGAGCCACTGCAGGATCAAGATTGTTCTGTATCATGAGCATGATGCTGGCTGCCTGATCAGTTTTTGCCGGGTATTCCTCTATGGGTCTTGCATAGATTTCATAGTCCGGTTTAAAACGGTACATATAAATTCTGCCATAGGTATCCAATTCCTCTGCAAATTCCTGGGATAGTTCGGAATGCCAAGTTTCTGGAAAATAGCGTAAAGCATTTCGGATCGCCAATTTTTTTTCATCCACGGAAAGAATGTCTTTTCGTTTAGGGGCACGGTTAGAATGTACGTTAGTTTTCCGTTTGGAGGGGAGTTCCCTTGGAATACCCTGAAGTATGATTGATTTAAAATCCAATTTGGTAGTACTTTCCATCTTCTTTATGACTTGTGTTGATCAAAAACAATTTTCCCTTCTTTCAAGACCATGCTTGGTTTAAGCATGCCTTGCTGGTACAGTATTTCCTTGTAATCCCCTGTTGGGAATATTACAAGATCGGCCAAATAGCCTGAAGTTATCTGTCCACGATCGTTCAGCTTTAAAGCAGCTGCAGCTCTAGTTGTTATTCCTGCTAAAACCTCCGCATTGGCAAGTTTTTGAAACGCTCCGAGAATTGCCGCTTGGGTCAGTAAATCTCCCATGGGTCCGGAACCTGGGTTCCAATCACTGGCAATGGCCAAAGAGCCACCAGCATCCAATATCTTACGGGCAGGCGTAAAATTGCATCCCAAACCTAGGGATGCTCCCGGGAGCGCTGTTGCAATAACATTACTTTGTGCTAATAGGTCAATCTCTTTTATTGTACTGGCTTCCAAATGATCTGCGCTAACAGCTCCAAAAGCAACAGCAACTTCGCTTCCATCGGTTGAGAACTGGTCTGCATGCACGGTGATATCGAACCCCATTGCCTTTGCTTTATTAAAGTAGGGTGCAATGACTTCCTTGGAAAAAGCGCTCTCCTCAATAAAAGCATCTATGCGATTAGTTAATTTCTCATCAATAAGTTTTGGAAAAAGCGTTGTGCCAATCTCATCTAAATATTCTTCCGCTGTCCCTTCATAGTCCTTGGGGAGCATGTGTGCTGCCAGACAGGTAGGGACAAGATCTGCCGTAAGTTCTTTGTTGGCATCTTTAATGGCATATAACATTTTAAGCTCTTCATCTATCGAAAGGCCATAGCCACTCTTTACCTCTATGGTGGTAATCCCACTTTTAATGTGCCTATTTGCCCTCTCAAGAATTCCATCGACCAGTTCCGCTTTAGTTGCTTTTCTAGTCTGGGTAACGGTATCCCAAATTCCACCGCCGGCTTTCGCAATTTCCAAATAGGTTTTGCCCGCATTGCGCATTGCGTAGTCATTGGCCCTGGTACCACCAAAACAAATATGTGTATGGGAATCTATAAATCCGGGAAGACAAACATAATCTCCTTTTAAACGGATAGTTTCTGCCTTAAGCGTTTTGGCGGTGGGCATAAGGTCTTCGAATTTTCCAACGGAGTGTATTAACCCCTGTTCAATTATAATCCAGGCATCACTGATAATGGTCAATTTTTCGTCAGGAATAGAACCCTTTAGCGGTAATCCCGTCATGGGAAGAGCTTGCTTAAACGGGCCTATGAGTTTGTATTGCTTCATGTTATTAATATACTTCAAATTCCTCGGAATACGGAGTTGTTATGGATAATTGCTTTTTGTTCATTACCTCATCAATAACATTGATAATGGTTTTGGCCTGAATCATTTCAATGCCCTTTTCTATATCCTTGGCAAATACCCTGTCCTTGTCAGCAAAAGCTACTTTTTTTCGGATTTCTTTATGGATTTCATCCAAAAATATTCCCGATTTTAAGGGCTTTCTAAATTCAAAGGCCTGGGCAGCCGTCAACAATTCTATTGCCAATATTTTTTCAACATTTCCAATTACCTGTAATGCCTTTCTTCCACTAATAGATCCCATACTCACATGGTCTTCCTGTCCCAAAGAGGTTGGAATACTATCCGCGCTGGATGGAAAACACAATCCTTTATTCTCGCTGGCCAGGGCTGCGGTAGTGTACTGCAAGATCATATAACCTGAATTGATCCCGGTATCCTCCATCAATAATTTAGGTACTCCCGGACTATTGCCTTCCAAGGCCAGATAAATTCTTCGGTCCGATATGTTCCCTATTTCCGATGCTGCCAAACAAGCATAATCCAGTGCCATGGCCAAGGGCTGACCGTGAAAGCTACCACCACTTATGGTCAATTCTTCACTAATGATGACAGGATTATCGGTGATGGCGTTTAACTCAATCTCCAACAATTCTTTTAGGTGTAACCATGCAGTTCTCGATGCCCCATGTACCTGAGGCATGCACCGTAAAGAATAAGGGTCTTGCACCCGCTCACAATTAATATGATCCTCCATTATTTCTGAACCTTCCAAGAGCGATTTAACCCTGGATGCAACATGCATATTACCTTTAAAAGGGCGTAAAGCGTGCAGTTCATTATAGAATGGTTTTATGGAGCCCTGTAAACCTTCAACCATCATGGCCCCGATGATATCTGCCTGTGAAAGACAACTGTGCAATTTTTCGACCACCTTAACCGCATGGCCAGCAATAAATTGGGTCCCATTTATTAGGGCCAGACCTTCTTTTGGGCCAAGTTCCAACGGTTTTAATCCTAGTTTATTGAATAACTGGGAAGTTTCCAATATTTCGTTTTTATATACCACTTTGCCCAAACCAATCAATGGGAGAAATAAGTGGGATAGTGGGGCCAAATCCCCGGAAGCCCCAACAGAGCCCTGTGACGGGACAACAGGGATGACATCATTTTCCAAATGCCATAAAATTCGTTCCAAGGTGGTCACAGCGATACCAGAGTGGCCTTTGGCTAGGGAATGTGCTTTTAAAATGAGCATCAATTTTGCGATTTCGCTAGAAATAGGGGCACCAACCCCTACACTGTGACTCTGAAGAATATTGGTCTGTAGTATTTTAGTCTCTGCCTTGGAAATTTTTGTAGTACATAAGGGGCCGAAACCGGTGTTTATGCCATAAACAGCTTCTCCTTTTTCAACAATATTTTCAACTATTTTTCTGTTGACACTGACTTTCTTGAGCGTCTCGTTTGATAATCTACCATGGGTTTTTCGACGGGCAATAGCGAGTGCTATGCTAGTAGTTAAATAATCTTCACCATATAGAAAGGTTTTTGGAACAGGAACCATAAATTACAATTTTTGGAATTATAAATTTATTCAATAACTTTGATAATTACCAATACTATTTAATTATACAATCAATAACCATGGGTTATCAGCTAGAATTAAGACATTTTAATTATTTTTTGGCTGTGGCCGAGGAACTTCACTTTAGGAAAGCTGCTGAAAAATTGTTTATATCACAGCCAGGATTAAGTAGGCAGATTAAGCAAATGGAAGAAATATTGGAAACCCCATTGTTTCTTCGCAGCAAAAAAAAGGTAGCCCTTACCCAGGCCGGGGAATACCTTAAGGGAGAAATAGAGTTTGTTTTGAACCATTTGGAATTGACCAAAAAGCAGTTGAAACTAATTGGGGATGGAAATTTTGGAGAGATTAGGATAGGATTTCTGGGTTCTGCCATGCAAAATGTAATTCCAGAACTCTTATTAAAACTCAAGGATAACTTTCCCCAAATAAAAACTAGTTTGGAAGAATTGTCCAACAACGCACAAGTCAGTGCCATTGTAAAAGATCGTTTGGATATTGGTTTTGTCCGATTGACAAGGGCTCCCGTGGGAATTAACATCAAAACTGTATTTAAGGATACATTTTCCCTGGTGCTTCCTAAAGATTATCCGTTAGATGCAAGACACTTTAAAGGGATACGCCAATTTGCCAAAGAGGATTTTATCTTGTTTTCACAAGATTATAGCCCCTTGTATTTTGATACTGTCATGAGTATTTGTGAGAATGCTGGATTTACTCCAAATGTTTCGCATAAGTCGGTGCATGCCCAAACCATTTTTAAACTTGTGGAGAATAATTTGGGTATTGCCATTGTTCCTACCTCCTTACAATATGGCTTTCAAATGGACGTAAAATTCATTGAACTTAAGAAAATACGGCAGCAAGCCGTTCTTTCTGTGATTTGGAAAGAAGATAACAGGAACCCAGCTTTAAATCATTGCATTGATCTATTGTTGAATTCTTAATTGCGTTTAACACCATCCAAACTATACCTACCAAAACCTTAACTTTGAAATAATTTAATAAGTAGCTATGATTTTTGATATCATCAAGAAAAGACGGTCGGTTTTTCCTGCACAATATAACGATAAGCCAATCAGTAAGGAAAATATAGAGCTGCTATTGGAGGCAGCGAATTGGGCCCCTACACATAAGAAAACGGAACCCTGGCGATTTAAGGTATTGCAGGGCGAATCTAAAGAAAAGTTAGGATTGTTTTTGGCAGAAAAATATAAACTAAACGAAAAAAATCCCAAAGATTTCAATCACAAAAAATTAAGGGATAACCCGAAAAAAGCAGCTGCTATTATTTCTATTTGTATGCAGCGCGATCCTAAGGAATGTTTACCGGAATGGGAAGAAATTGCCGCTGTGGCCATGGCTGTCCAAAACATGTGGTTGTGTTGCACAGAAATGGGAATTGGCTGTTACTGGAGCTCTCCAGGATTAATTGAATATATGAATGATTTTTTTGATTTGGATGAGGGCGAAAAGTGTCTTGGGTTTTTCTATATGGGTTATTACGATCTTGAAGTTCCCGAAGTGACAAGAACTTCCATTGATGATAAGACAACTTGGTTGCAGTAAGTGGATCAGATTAAAAAAGGAATAAATGAGCCCCTATACTCCCATGCCATGGAAATAAATAATCCTAAATAAACTACGGTTACCAAAAACTTTAAAAAGGTCCCGGTAAGGAATCCAATAAAGGAACCAAAAGCTGCTTTTAAGGCTGTTTTGTTATCGGCCTTATTCAACAGTTCTCCGACCAAGGCTCCTACAAAGGGCCAAATGATGATACCGAAAATACCCAGTACTGGAAAAAACAGGGCTACAAGAAGTCCTGTCGTTGTACCCATTATTCCGGCTCTACTGCCACCAAATTTTTTCGTGCCTACACCTGGAATGATATAATCCAGGGCAAAGACCACCAATGCCACCCCCAAAGTAAATCCCAGAAAAACCCAGTCATTCGGAACTGCTTTTGTAAGATGTAATAAAAGTAGTCCTAACCAACTAACTGTTGGGCCGGGTAAAACAGGTAAAAAACTTCCGATTACCCCAATAACCATTAAGAAAAATCCCAGAACTAGTAGAGCAATATCCATTTTGTAATTTCTTGTTTGACAAAGATAAGATTGATTTGTTACAACTCCATAATATTGTGGATATAGAACGTGATTTCCCTGAAAAGGTTTCACAGAGTTTCCTTGATTGATTTGTTGTGTATTTCTGTACAAATGTCGCTCAGAACAAAAGGAGAATTGGCCAAAAAATCGTAATTTCCCGCAAAGATTATCTTATACATGCGGAAGTTCGTGATTTTAGGTTTACTGGGTCTTTTGGTCTCCTGCGATTGGTTTATGTCTAAGGAAATTAAGACTCAAAAATTGGTAGATCGGGAAATGCAAAGTATCGATTGGAATGAGTTGGACGAATATCCCTTGTTTGATAATTGTGATGAAACGGATTCCAAAACTGTTCAAAAAGAATGTTTTGAAACTACCCTGTTGACCCATTTTACTTCAACATTACATGAGTTCGATTTTGAACTGGATGCAGAGATCAACGATACGGTGTATGTAGATTTCATAATGGATAATGAGGGGTGGATCTCCGTCTTGAAAATTAAAAAAAACGCAGCAGTTAATGCGCAAATTCCAGAATTTAATGCTATAATAACCCGAAGCCTTAAAAATTTGCCGAAGGTGGCACCAGCTTTAAAAAGAGGTATTCCGGTAAGCGCAAAATTTAGAATACCTATTGTACTGAACACTAAATAGAAAACCTTTTTTGGCGAACGAAAAAATTATATTGGGAATTGATCCGGGAACTACCATTATGGGCTTTGGCCTAATCAAAGTGGTGAACAAACAGATGCAATTCATTCAGATGAACGAGTTAATGCTCAAGAAGTATGACGATCCATATACTAAACTTAAACTCATTTTTGAACGCACCTTGGAATTAATAGAGACCTACCATCCGGATGAAATCGCAATCGAGGCACCTTTCTATGGAAAAAATGTACAATCTATGTTAAAACTGGGACGGGCACAAGGCGTGGCCATGGCCGCTGGTCTCTCTAGACAAATTCCCATTACGGAGTATTTGCCAAAAAAAATTAAGATGTCGATAACTGGCAACGGTAATGCAAGCAAAGAACAAGTCGCAAAGATGTTGCAAAGTGTATTAGGATTAAAATCCCTTCCAAAAAACCTGGATAGTACAGACGGATTGGCTGCCGCAGTATGCCATTTTTATAACGATGGCAGGATTGAGGTTGGTAAAAACTATACTGGTTGGGAAGCTTTTGTAAAACAGAATGAGAAACGTATTAAAAAATAGGTAATGCACCTTAGGTAGTGGAGGTAATCAAAACCGCTAACTTTCACTTCGAACTTCTAAAGCTATGGCCGGAATCTATATCCACATCCCTTTTTGTAAACAGGCTTGTCATTATTGTGACTTTCACTTTTCCACAAGTATGGAAAAAAAAGAGATAATGATATCTGCCCTTCAAAAGGAACTGGAGTTACGGAAGAATGAATACAATGATGAGTTGGTGCACACCATATATTTTGGAGGGGGTACACCATCGGTTTTGGAAACTGAAGAGATCCAACAAATCATGGCATCTGTGTATCAATATTATGATGTGATTGAAAATCCAGAGGTTACCTTAGAGGCCAATCCCGATGATTTATCGGAAGAAAAGATTAAGCAACTTGCCCAAACACCCATTAACCGATTAAGTATTGGGATACAGTCTTTTTATGAAGAAGATTTGCGAATGATGAACAGGGCCCACAATGCTGGGGAAGCGGAGCTGTGCATCAATGAAGCTTTAAAATATTTTGACAATATTTCAATAGACCTAATCTATGGTATGCCAAATATGGATATTACCCGATGGAAGCAAAATGTAGAAAAAGCCCTGTCCTTTAATATACCCCATATTTCAAGTTATGCACTTACGGTGGAGCCTAAAACGGCCTTGGCCCATTTTGTAAATAAGGGCACGGTAAAATTGCCAGCCGATGAAGAAGTGGAAGAACAGTATATTTATTTATTGGAAAGATTAAAAAAAGCAGGCTACATCCCCTATGAGATTTCCAACTTTGGAAAACCAGACTTTTTTTCCAAGAATAATACGGCCTATTGGGAAGGGAAAAAGTATTTGGGCATAGGCCCATCTGCCCATTCCTTTGATGGGAAAAAGAGAGGTTGGAATATTGGAAACAATGCAAAATACATTAAATCCATAACCAATGACCAACTTCCAATGGAAGAGGAAGTCCTTTCCATTTCGGATCGATATAACGAATATATCATGACAGGTCTGCGCACCATTTGGGGCGTTTCTATGTCTAAAATACAATTGGAATTCGGTGAACCTTACCATAGCTACATCTTGAAACAGGCTGCAAAATACCTCCAACAACAGTTGCTTCACCTTGATGAAGACACCTTACTGGTTACCAAAAAAGGAAAGTTTTTGACCGATGGGATTGCTAGTGATTTATTCTTAGTA
>CAXMOE010000044.1:12429-15921 GCA_964194835.1 uncultured Flavobacteriaceae bacterium
ACCTTTTTCTTGTTAATTTAGAATGACAAAACAAAAAAAGATTGATTGCATCCATAAAATATAACGCCAGAAATCACAATATCGATTTATCCAAACCCTTGGATATTTCAATGCCGTTAACAGGAAATAGCTCCAATGTAAATGCATGGTATGTAGATCATCCCAAAATTGAACCTCATGTTTCTGCTGGTTTTATAGGCAAGGTATCGGAAGGGGCATACATTAATTTCAACGATATCCAGTTTAACCCTCATTCTCATGGTACACATACTGAATGTGTGGGGCATATTACTAAAGATTTTCACTCCGTAAACAATAGTCTATCTCGATTTTTCTTTTTGGCAGAACTCATTACTGTTGCCCCGGAAAAGTATGAAGAAGATTTTGTTATCTCCAAAAAACAATTACAATATGCACTGGGGAATAAGAAAAGGGAAGCAGTGATTATACGCACCTTACCTAACTTAAAGGATAAACGTTCTCAACAATACTCACACACCAATCCGCCCTATATTTTGGAAGAAGCCGCCCAGTTTTTGGTAGACAAGGGAGTAGAGCATCTACTAATAGATCTTCCTTCAGTAGACAGGGAAAAAGATGATGGGGAATTATTGGCCCATAAAGCTTTTTGGAAATTTCATGCTGATGTACGACATAGTGCAACAATCACCGAGTTTATTTTTGTAGCAAATTCCATAGAGGACGGCACCTATTTCCTGAATTTACAGGTGGCACCTTTAGAAAATGATGCTAGCCCTAGTAGACCTGTATTGTATAAAATATTAGACAAATAAATTTTAATCGGATGAAAACAATTTTAAGAACCGAGGAGCTAATGATGTTAGTTCTGGGATTATATTTGTTCAGCTTACTCAATTTTGCATGGTGGTGGTTTTTGGTTTTAATTCTGATACCGGACGTGGGAATGTTGGGTTACCTGTTTGGAAACAAACCTGGAGCCATACTCTATAATCTGTTCCATCACAAAGGGTTGGCAATTTTATTGTACGTTGTAGGTACTTATTGGTCAATTCCATTATGTCAGTTAGTGGGAATCATTTTGTTTTCACATGCTTCTTTTGACCGTGTCTTTGGATATGGACTAAAATATAATCAAGGATTTAAATATACCCATTTAGGTGAATTGGGAAATACCAATGGATAATATCATAGAAATTTTTCTTGGGCTAATTTTGGGAGCGATAATTATGTATTGGCTCTCTACTATTTTTGGTAAGAAGAAAAGCAAGGAACTTACCGAACATCAATCGGTGGTACTACTGGATCGTATTAAAAGTGTTTGTAAGCTTATTTCTGTGGAGGGCGATTTTGCTGAAATTTATCATTATGAGAACACAAAAGAACGTTTCATGAATTTGGTAAGTAGCAAAAAGAAAGCATTGATTATTATTAAGGCCAAAGCACATGTCGGATACGATTTTAAAAAAGTTAAACTGCATGCAGATAATGCTAAGAAAAATATCGTCCTCACTAATTTTCCTGAGCCTGAAGTGCTTTCCATAGAACCTGAATTGCAGTTTTACGATATAAAAAATGGTCTTTTCAATGCCTTTACCCCAGATGACCTAACTACACTGAATCAAGAAGCTATAAAGCACATTAAGGATAAGATTCCGGAAAGTGGACTAATGGAAACAGCTAAACGGGAGGCTCTGGAAGCTGTGGTGTTAATCGAAAATATTGTGGAGACCATAGGGTGGAAATTGGAATATACTACTTTGGAGATAGATAATGAATAAAAAACGGTTTTAGAAAAATAAACTCTTATGAAGAAAATTATATGCACTTTACTTTTTTTGCTGATGGGCGCCATAAATTATGGACAAACAGAAAAGGATATAAAAGACTTTGACCCCAATTTTGTACACACCGTATTTTTTTGGTTAGAAAATCCGGACAGTAAAACCGACCGACAACAATTTGAAGCTTCGCTCCAGAAATTCTTAGATAGTTCTAAGTATGCCAGGACCAATTTTATTGGAACCCCGCCCAAGGCAAGTCGTGATGTGGTAGATGGTTCGTTTACCTATTCGTTGATAGTCACTTTTGATTCGGCTCAAGCGCAAGAAAATTATCAGAAAGAAGATGTGCACTTACTTTTTATTGAAGAATCCAAGGATCTTTGGACCAAGGTTATTGTATACGATTCACAGGGAGTAAATAAATAGGATAATGAAGTGGGTAAAACAAGCACTTAACTGCATATTGTAAATTTTAGCTTCTCGAAGACTCCGAAGGCAAATAATAAATCATTTAACGCTTTATGAATATTGAAGAATTCAGAAATTATTGTATTTCCAAAAAGGGGGTAACTGAAGAATTTCCATTTGATGCAGAAACATTGGTGTTTAAGGTAATGGGCAAGATGTTTGCTTTGGCTCCGTTGGAAAGAATCCCTTCCCAAGTGAATCTAAAATGTGACCCTGAACGGGCCATTGAACTGCGTGAAGCTTATGACGGGATTATCATCCCTGGATATCATATGAGTAAAACGCACTGGAATACCATGATGCTGGAAAGTAATATATCGCCTGAATTGATAATAGAATTGGTAGACCATTCGTATGATTTGGTGGTTGTGGGTCTTACCAGAAAGTTAAAAGCAGCACTCAATGCCTTATGACTAGTTGGAAATAGTGATATATTTGCGAACTTAACTAAGAGCTTGTACCTCCCTAAGACCATTTTAACCCTAGGAAACAGGAAAAATGCCCCTATGGAAATGTGTATTTGGTTCGTGGTTTAACAATAAATTTTCAATTCCTGAATGGACAGCCTATCAAAATTTTACAAGAATCAAATTAGAACTAATCAAGAACGATTGGCGAAAGGCAAGAGGCAATTGTTGGCTTCCAGTATGTTGCGATCGGTTGTGTTTTTATTTGCAGTAGCTGTTATTTATATTGTTTTTGGGAATGTGAACGCAGTCGTTGCTGTTGTTTTCGTAGCCCTTGTTATCTTCTTTTTTTTGGTCTCCAGGCATTCCGATTTGCAGTACAAAAGGGATTTGTACCTGACTTTGATCAATATCAATGACATTGAATTGGAAGTTCTTGACAGGAATTTTCATCACTTGACAAATGGCAGTGATTTCACAGATCCGAAGCACCATTATAGTCAAGATATTGATTTGTTTGGAAAAGGGTCATTTTATCAATATTGTAATAGAACGGCTTTAAAAAACGGTAGTGAAACCCTGGCCCGATTATTGGCTGAAAATTCTATTGAAGGGATTTCGCAAAAACAAGAAGCGATAAGTGAATTGGCACAAATGCCTGAATGGCGACAAGAATTTTCTGCCATAGCGACTTTGGTAAAAACCGAACTACCTTATCCTTTGATTATTAAATGGTTGAGTACATATAAGGCTTTTCTGCCCAGGGCCATGCATATTCTACCCATTATTTTCTCATTACTATCCATAGCTGCTATTGGTATGTATTTATTTGATTTAGTACCGGGGTCAATCAT
>CAXMOE010000045.1:0-15822 GCA_964194835.1 uncultured Flavobacteriaceae bacterium
ATCCACATTAAAGGTGAACCTTATTTCGTTTACTTTTTTCCAGTTTTCATAACCATGGGCGTAGGCAACCTTTTCCAAAATCGTCATTTCTTGCACTGATGCCTCCTGCTCTTTTTTTACCTCTGTCTTGCAACTCGATACCACTAACAATGCTATAAGAACCAAGGATAAAATATATTTCATAATTATGTTTTAAGCAAATATAGGTGCTTTGGGATTTATAATACAATTCGATAGGTTTCTTTGGTTAGCAATTCCCAATTATTTCATTAATTTTACGTTCAAATAAAAAATTAAAAATGGGTTCAAAAAAAGGAAAGATACAAGAGGCTATAGATCAAAAATTATTGGAGGAGAGAAAGGTGTTTTTATGGGGAATGGTAGATGATGAAACTGCTAAACACGTCATAGATCGTCTTCTTTATTTGGATATGCAAAACAACGAGGAAATACAGTTATTTATAAACAGTCCCGGAGGATATGTCACCTCGGGCTTCGCAATGTATGATACTATAAAATCCTTAAAAAGTCCTGTCTCCACAGTTTGTTCCGGTTTAGCGGCATCTATGGGGTCTATCTTACTTTCCGTGGGAAAAAAGGGAAGACGTTTTATTCAACCACATGCCCAAGTTATGATTCACCAGCCTAGTGGTGGAGCCAGAGGGCAGGCATCCAACATAGAGATCCAGGCCAAAGAGATTATTAAAACCAGGGAACTGAGCGCAAAAATTCTAGCAAAGAACTGTGGTCAGAAATTTGAAAAGGTGATGAAAGATTTTGACCGGGATTATTGGATGAGCGCACAGGAATCTGTGGAATATGGTATCGTAGACGGGATTTTGGAGTAGAACGAACCATGAATGGTAAATGGAAAAAGTCCTTCACATTCTTAATGTGAAGGACTTTTTTGGATATATATAGACGCCTAGGCGGAATTTTCATAATATATACGATGTAAACCGGCTTTTTGGTTTTCTTTATGAAGTTAAAAAAGATTAAAATTTCACCTAAGGTTTTATGCAGATTTACAAAGTAATTGCATTCAGCGAGCTAATCGCTCAATTTTATTAACTTTAGCTTTTCTTAATTATTTCCGAATAGGAATACATATGATACAATCTCCCAAACAAATTGCTATAATCGGTTCAGGATTAGTGGGCTCGTTATTATCGATTTATCTGAGAAAGTTTGGACATTCAATTACCGTTTTTGACCGTAGGCCGGATATTCGCAAAATAAATTTTTCTGGACGATCCATTAACCTTGCGATGAGCAATAGAGGATGGAAGTCATTACAGGAGGTGGGCATAGAAGATGAAATAAAGGAAATTGCAGTACCCCTGTATAAGCGTGCAATGCACGTGAACGAAAAACCCATGTATTTTCAAAAATATGGAAAGGAAGGAGAAGCGATTTGGTCTATTTCCCGAGGTGTCTTAAATAGACGAATGATTGATTTGGCAGAGAAAGCCGGAGTAGAGTTTAGATTTAACGAAAAAGTTTGGGACGTAAACTTACCAGAGACTAAGATCTATACAGGAGAAACGGAAAAAAGCGAATGGAAGGAATATGATTATGATATAATTTTTGGATGTGACGGGGCTTTTTCTAGAGTTCGTCATAAAATGCAACGTCGCAGTCGCTTCGATTATTCCCAGAAATTTATCAATGTGGGATACAAAGAGCTGACGATTTCTTCCAATTCTGATGGCACACATAAACTGGATAAACACTCCTTTCATATTTGGCCAAGGGGAAAGTTTATGTTAATTGCCATGCCTAATCTGGACGGTAGTTTTACCTGTACCCTTTTTATGCCTTTTGAGGGCGAAGTGTCTTTTGAAAATATAACCACAAAAGAGGAGGTCAAAGCTTTTTTTGAATTTTATTTTCCTGATGTGATGCAGGATATAGAAAATCTTACAGAAGACTTTTTCAATAATCCAACCAGCGCTATGGTGACCATGAAATGCTATCCATGGACCTATTGGGACAAAGTAGCCTTGGTGGGCGATTCGGCACACGCCATTGTTCCATTCTATGGACAGGGAATGAACGCAGGTTTTGAGGACATATATGAGTTGAACGGATTGATACACAAGTATGGGGACGATTGGGTAACCATTTTTAAGGAATATCAAGAAGGCCGTAAACCCAATGTAGATGCTATTGCGGAGCTCAGTTATAGAAATTTCGTAGAAATGAGCCATAAAACGGCAGATCCTGAATTTTTGCTACAGAAAAAGATAGAAAAACATTTTGCAGAAAAACACCCGGATAAATGGATACCGGCATATTCCATAGTTACTTTTTCTGAACGGCCATATGCTGAAGCTTTGGCGATTGGTGACGTGCAGGAAGAAGTTATGCGGCAAGTAATGCAACTTCCGGATATACATGATAAGTGGAACAGTCTGGAAGTGGAGGAAAAGATTTTAGGCTTACTGTAATGCGAATAAATTTAGATAAAAAAAGCCATCTATTTTTGGTAGATGGCTCTTAAACGAATTTATGTGTTGTCTTATAACTTTGAGAACATTTTATGCATTTTTACTTGCTCTTCTTCTGCCAATACTGGGTCTACCAATATTCTGCCACTGTGCTCATCGGTTATGATTTTTTTACGTGACGCAATTTCTACCTGAACCTGTGGGGGAATTGTAAAAAAGGAACCTCCTGATGCGCCCCGTTCAATTGCAACAACAGCCAAGCCATTCTTAACATTGTTCCGGATTCTTTTGTAGGCTTTTACAAGACGTTCTTCTATTTGTTCCTCGAATTTGGCAGATTTATTCAATAGTGCTTTTTCCTCTTTTTCAGTCTCGGCCAAAATAGCATCCAATTCACTTTTTTTATGTTTGAGGTGAGCATCCCGTTCAGACAAACGCTCCTTGGTTTCACTGATGACTTCCTTTTTCTGTTCTATTTGAACCTTGAATTCCTTTATGTTTTTTTCTGCAAGTTGCATTTCAAGTTCTTGGAACTCAACTTCTTTGGTCAATGAGTTATTTCTTCATCAAAACCTTAGACTCATCAATAAGGTTCTTCTTGGCAGTAATTTCATAATTAACGGTTTCAACATCAGTTTTTAACTTGTCCAACCTTGTTTTAAGGCCAAGAACCTCATCTTCTAAATCTTCTACTTCCAAAGGTAATTCTCCGCGAACACTTCGTATCTCGTCTACCCTAGAATCAATTAATTGCAAATCGTATAACGCTCTTAATTTTTCTTCTACTGTAACTTCTGTTTTTGTTGCCATATTTAAAAATACTTGATGGGGTTTGTAATGCTCTCCGATAATGAGGTTGCAAAATTAGGAATTTTTTTTGTAAGATAGTCAACTAATATATTTTTTGTAAACTGTTCTGTTTCATAGTGTCCAATATCAGCTATGACCATTTTTTGTTCAGCTTCATAAAACTGATGGTATTTAACGTCAGCTGTAATAAATAGATCAGCATTGGCCACTTTCGCAGCCGTAATGGCAAAGGCTCCACTTCCGCCAAGAACGGCTACTTTTTGGATGTTTTTTCCAAGCAAGGGAGAATGTCTAATACAGGAAACATTCATTTTATCTTTGACCCAGTTAAGGAATTTGGATTCGTTCATTGGCTGTTCAAGTTCACCAATCATGCCCATTCCTATTTTTTGGTTCGTATTTTCCAAGGTGTAAATTTCGTAGGCAACTTCTTCATATGTATGATTTTTAAATAAGGCCTTTAGTACTTGGCTTTCGTTTTCCTTGGAATAGGTAACATTGATCTGAGTTTCTTCTTCATAATGAGTCTCTCCAATTTTGCCTTTAGTAGGACTGGTTTGACTACCCGGATTATAACTTCCTGTACCATCCGATGAAAAGCTGCAATTGCTGTAGTTACCTATATTTCCAGCTCCTGCATCAAAAAGTGCTTTTTTAAGTTTCTCGGCATCATTCTTCGGAATATAGGTGGTCAATTTTTTAATGGTTCCCTTTTGAGGAATTAGAATTTGGGTATTGGTAAGTCCTAATACTTCACATATTTTAGCATTTACCCCATCTATTGCATTGTCCAAGGCTGTGTGCATACTGTAAATGCATATATTGTGCTGTATTGCCTTGATAACAACACGTTCTACATAATTTGCACCCGTCAATTTCTTTAATCCTCCAAATATAATGGGATGGAAACTTACAATGAGATTACATTTTTTGTCAATGGCTTCATCCACCACATTTTCTAAAGTATCCAAGGTAACCAGTATACCCGATACTTTAGTATTTGAATCACCTACCAAAAGGCCAACATTATCAAAATCCTCTGCAAAGGCCAAAGGTGCCAACTCTTCTAGTATATTGGTAACTTCCTGTACAATCATTTTAAAACTTTATAGCGTGATCAAAGATAAAATATTATATTTTCGTTCCGATGCAACTGTTAAGAAAAATAGCTTATCCAGTGTCTTTGGTGTATGGTTTGGTGGTTTATCTACGAAATTATATGTACCATAATGCTGTTTTCACTTCCAATTCCTTTAAAACTCCTACCATATGTGTTGGAAATTTAAGTGTAGGCGGTACCGGAAAAACCCCAATGGTCGAATTTCTTGTATCCCATTTAAAGGACACCAATAAAATTGCAGTCTTAAGCAGGGGCTATAAAAGAAAATCCAAAGGATTCATATGGGCGGATCAAAATTCATCGGTTGAGGAATTGGGTGATGAACCCTATCAAATCCATACAAAATTTCCCAAAATTACGGTTACGGTGGATGCAGATAGAAGTCATGGTATTTCTATGTTGGAACAGAAGGGGGATTTTGATGTCATTCTTCTTGATGACGCATACCAGCACCGCAAGGTTAAACCTGGTTTCATGATATTGTTGACTGCCTATGGACATTTATATTGTGATGATTGGTACTTGCCCACAGGAAACTTACGGGACAATAGGAGAGAGGCAAAACGAGCCGATTTGATTGTGGTTACAAAATGTCCTCCAAACTTGGAGGAAGGGCAGCAGCAGCATATCAAAAAAAAATTAAAGCCAACTTCAAAACAAAGAGTTGTATTCAGTTCATTGTCCTATGATCAGGATTTAAAGGGGAACGAAGAAAGTAAGTTGTTGAATGATTTAAAAGGTAAAAGAGTTACCCTGATTACGGGAATAGCCAATCCTGAACCTTTGCTTTCTTTTATGAATGATGAACAGATTTCGGTTGAACATTTAAGTTTTAGGGATCATCATTTTTTTAGTGATAAAGAGATCACTCTTTTTAATGAAAAGGATTTTATAATTACCACGGAAAAGGACTATATGCGCTTAAAAGGTAAAGTAAACAAGCTTTATTATATTGCTATACAGCACGAGTTTATAGGAGATGGAAAAGAAAAAGTGGTAAAAGCAATAGCGGATTTTATTAGCTAAGTTTTCTGACCTTGGTGCCGAGAATATTTTCCCCAATTTTTTGATAGAAAACTTCAGGTTTAAAAGGTTTGGTCACCACATCATTACAACCAGCGGCATAGAATACGTCCAAACTATCATCCAGAGAAATTGCTGTAAGTGCGATTATTGGAGTTTCCTTGTCGAACTTTCTAATGCGAATGGTGGCTTCATCCCCACTAATACCTGGCATATGGATATCCATTAAAACACCGTCGTATTTGTTGTTGTTGACCATTTCAACGGCTGTTGTTCCATCTTCTGCAATATCACAGGTTATATCCTTTTTGGCCAACATCTTTTTGGTAATGACTTGATTTATTTTATTGTCCTCAACCACCAATAGATGCAAACCTTTTAAGTCATATTCTTTTTGAGTAATCTCGAATGGGATTACATCTACAATACTGTCCTTACTTTTTAAATTAAGCTCAAAAAAGAATGAACTTCCTTTCCCCAATTCACTTTTCAATTGAATTTTACTATCGAACAGCCCCAAAAGACTCTTAACAATCGTAAGTCCTAAACCAGTTCCTCCAAATTCCCTATTAATTTGAATGGAACCTTGTTCAAAACTATCAAAAATGTTTTGTTGCTGATCCTCGGAAATGCCAATTCCGTTGTCTCTTACTTCGAAATAAATATTGACATCCTCATTAATCTTCTCCTTTAATTTCGTAATGACGTTTACCTCTCCATTCTTTGTGAATTTTAAAGCGTTCCCTATCAAATTCATAAATATTTGGGAGAGTTTCAAGGGGTCACTCATTAGATGACCAGGTATTGCTTCGTCATAATCCAAAGTAATCTTGGTCTTGTTCTCCTTTGCGCTTTGCTGTAATGAGTTAATTACCTCTGCCATTACCTTTTTAAGATTGAACTCTACATTCAAAGGCTCAAGTTTATCAGCATCAATTTTATTTATTTGAAGAATATCATTGATGAAATTTAATAGGTATTCACCAGAAAATTTCAATGATTTTAAATGCTCTTTCTGGTGTTTACTTGGGTTTTCTTCCAACAAAAGATGTGTTAGACCCGTTACGGCATATAGCGGTGTTCTTAGTTCATGGCTAACAGTTGACAAAAAGTTGGTCTTTGCTTCCATGGCCATTACAGCTGAATCCCTTGCAGCCTGTAATTCTTTGTTTTTTGTTTGTAAAAGGTCGTTGGTCTTTAATTTTATTTGATTGTTTCTATATAATGAAACTGCCAAAAGAGAAATAATCGTTAAAAAAGCGGACGTCAATATAGCGGTAATCTCCGATCTGTTGGCCGACTCGCTCAACTCTTCAATTTGCCTATCCTGGCGTTTAATTTCATCGTTCATAAAATCGAACTGAATCTTATCCGCCGTTTTTGCTTCTGTTTTTATTTTTTCAATTGTAAAAATCGAGTCCCTGATTTGGAGCAGATTCCTGTTGTGTATTAAAGATAGATCGTATTTTTCAGCTCTTTCATAGGCAAGGCCCAGGAGTTCATTGGCTTCAAAAACTTCTTTAAAAAAGCTATTTTCCTCTGCAAGTTTTAAGGCACTCGAAGCATTTTTTATGCTTTGGTCCAAATCACCCAATTCTAAATTTAATTTGGCCAATCCTATATTTGCTCTAGTTGCCAAATATTCTTTTTCATAAATATCGTTGTTGACCACCAAGGAATTAAAGCTCTTTGAGGCAATATCATATTTTTCGATGTTCAGGTAAATGCTGGCTTGCACTAGTAAAATATTGTTCAACAAGTTCCTATCGTTACTTAACTGCAGCGCATCATTGAGCATGTAAATTGCTTGAAAGTTCTGAGCTTTCCTATACAATAAAATGGCTTCAATATATTTGTGAATGGCATTGCCAAAAGGATATGCAATATCCTTAAGAAGTGCACTTGCCCTATCCCAATAAAAAATTGTGGTTTCTGTTTTGTCCTGCTCTAAATAGAGAAGTGCAAAATTGTGGTAACAATCGATTAACGCTTTTTCATCTTCATTTTTTTCTGCTAACTCAGCAGCTTTGTTCAAAGCTTCCAATGAGAGATCAAGCCTGTTTTGATTTTTAAAAGCTCTTGATTGTGAAAAATAGAATTGCAAATCTTCTTGGGGAGATGGATTCTCTTGAGAAAGTGAATTTTGAGCAATGAATAAAAAGGCCATTATCAAAAGCACGTTTGTAACCTTCATATGTCGGAATATGATTCTCAAATGTATTTTTTATTGATCAATAAGTTTATAAGATCTATTATTCTACAGCTATATCCAGTTTCATTATCATACCAGCCTATTATCTTAACCATTTTACCGATAACTGAGGTCATCTGAGAATCAAACGTACAAGAATAGCAACTATTGTTTATATCAACCGAAACTATTGGGTCTTCTGTGTAGAAAAGTATGTTTTTTAATTCTTTTTCAGAAATTTTCTTAAAGGTATCGTTAATTTCCTGAATTGACGTCTCCCTTTTTACGTTAAGAGTGATGTCTGTTAGTGATCCATTTGGAACAGGAACCCGGATTCCACAACCACCGATTGCATCGGCAAGATCGGGAAATATTTTTGTTAGTGCCTTGGCAGCACCAGTTGTAGTGGGAACTATGGACTGTGATGCAGCACGAGCTCTTCTGAGATCTCTATGGGGCTGATCATGTAAACTTTGATCTGAAGTATAGGAATGTACTGTGGTAATATAGGCCTGTTCTATACCACAGAGGTCCTGCATTATTTTAATCATTGGAGCCGCATTGTTGGTAGTACATGACGCATTTGAGATAATATTATCATTGAGTTCTATACTATCCTCATTGATTCCATAGACAATGGTTTTTATCGAGTCATCCACAGGGGGGACAGATAAAATTACTTTTTTTGCCCCATTTTTTATATGGTAGCTTAATATGTCCTTTGTCTTGAACTTACCGCTGGCTTCCACAACAATATCCACGTCGTAGAGAGACCAGTTAATTTCTTTGGGGGTATCCTTATTGAGTATTGCAACAGGATGGCCATCCACCACTATGCTTTCTTTTGTGTGTTCTATCACTCCTTGGAATACCCCATGAATGCTATCATATTTCAATAAATGCGCCAGGGTTTTGGCATCAGCCAAGTCATTAATGACCACTACATTCAGATTGGGATGTGTGCTTAATAATCTAAAAAGAGTCCTGCCAATCCTACCAAATCCATTGATTCCTATGTTTGTTTTTTTCACACGATTAACTATTTGTAGCTATCTAAAAATACAATGCCTATTTTATGAATATTTCCTTTTGCCCATTACTTGAAACATTCGAAAAAAAACCCCGCTATTGCGGGAAGTAACTAGGAATGGGTTAATTAAACTATATGTTTGTGTGCTTTATAGGAGGATCTTACCAAAGCACCACTTTCTACATGTCTAAAGCCCATTTTTAGACCTATTTCTCTATATTTTTCGAATTGTTCTGGCACAATAAATTCCTTAACTGGCAGGTGCTTTTTAGAAGGTTGTAAATATTGGCCTATAGTGACCACATCTACGTTGGCATTTCTCAAATCTTCCAAGGTCTCAATTACTTCCTCTTCCAATTCACCCAAGCCCAACATTATACCCGATTTAGTTCGGTTCACCCCATTGGATCTTAAATATCTCAATGCTTCAAGACTTCTTTCATATTTTGCTTGTATTCGTACTTCTCTTGTAAGCCGTTTTACCGTTTCCATATTATGTGAAACTACCTCAGGAGATACGGCAATTATGCGATCTAGATGGGTATGTATTCCTTGAAAATCAGGAATCAATGTTTCCAAGGTAGTACTGGGATTCATCCGACGAATGGCTTTAACTGTTTCAGCCCAGATAATAGAGCCCATATCCTTTAAATCGTCCCTATCTACAGAGGTGATCACGGCATGTTTAATGCCCATGATCTTTATTGATCTTGCCACCTTTTCCGGCTCTTCCCAGTCGACATCTTCGGGTCTGCCTGTTTTAACCCCGCAGAAACCACAGGAACGTGTGCAAATATTTCCCAAAATCATAAAGGTTGCGGTGCCTTCGCCCCAACATTCGCCCATATTGGGGCAACTGCCCGAAGTACAAATGGTATGAAGATCATATTTATCTACCAGCCCCCTTAACTGGGTGTATTTTTTACCAGTGGGAAGTTTAACCCGCAACCACTTGGGTTTGCCCTTCGGCGGAATCACACTTTCTATGGTCTTAATACTCATGGTAAATTTTTATGCAAATATAAGAAATGGATTAAGTAAAATTAATCTTTTCTCTGTAAACAAAATGATAGACATTTACCCTTGAATGGCATAAAATAAACTTAGCACCAAAGTATATTGGATAAGGATTCATGGGAAATAAATTTGCCTTTTATAATTAAAAGAAGGCTAGAGAAACTAAAATCGGCCCAACACCCTATCATAAAATGATTATGAAATGTGTTGTAAAACCAAACAATATCTATTTCTTGTTTTTTATGACCTCTGCCAATAGCTTTTTAGCTCTCAATAACTTTACCTTGACATTATTTATGGGCTCATTGAGTTCCTTGGCTATTGCCGCATAACTTAATTCATTAAAATACCTTAGGTTAATAACTTTTTGGTAATGGGGCTTTAACTTTTTAATATATTCGAGCAAGGTCGCCAAATTTTGTTTGGTAATCAGTTGGTCTTCCGCAGTAGGTGCGTCATCAAGCACCCTTTTAATTGCCTCATTGTTGCCGCCATCCGTATTTTCCAATACGTTTCTTTTTCTTTTTCGAATTAAATCAACATGGAGATTTTTGGAAATGGTAATTAGCCATGTTTTAAACTCGTATGAATCGTCGTAAGAATCAATCTTATCAAATGCTTTTGAAAATGTCTGGATAGTAATGTCCTCTGCATCATTTTCGTTTTTGGTTCGGATTAATTGAAAACCGTACACATCGTTCCAATACGTATCCAATAATGTACTAAATGCAATTTGATTACCAAATTTGGCCTTTTCAATGGTAGCCTTGAGTGTGTCTGGAGATTTGTTCAAAACAGGTTCTTAAAAGAAATATAATAGCAATGTAACCAATTCTAATTCAATTCTGGGGTAGTTTCTTTTTTACAATCCTGTTCATTGGGAAGTTTCCCACAATAACCACAAGCTTCGCCATTTTTGTTCAGGAATGGGTTTTGACTTGCACAAGTCCCGGCAAATTTGCCATCTTTTTTTGCCCATATTTTTATAGCAATACCAGCAAATGCAATAGCAAGAAGACCTATGGTCAACAGAAGTAACTTCATATCACAATTTTGTACAAAGATATGAAATTATACATCTGGTTAGATGCATTAGGAATACTTTAAGGATCTTTTACCTGTCTATCTAGTATGAAATATTGGCCACAATGTTTTCAACTGTTGGAGTAACGTTACCACCCACAGGTTCAATGGTGATATAGCCAATGGCGTTTTCCGCATAAGGCAAGGCCAGTAACTTGTTTTGATCACTACCTTCGTTAATAACCCCAAGATTTAGCATTTCACCATTAACTTCGGCCCACATTTGGTAGCATTGATTTTCAGGAAGATTAGGCAACTTTCTAACATTTATATAGGATAATTTCTTAACCGGGTTAATGTAGGCCACCGCTTTAAGTTCCTGGGCTTTTTTATTTCCGTTTACGTTGTATCTCTTTGTTTTGGGATTATTGAGAACGATAAATTGATTTCTTACATCTTCCAATTGCTCCCTCATATCATTTTCCAAACTCTTTATTTTGTTGCTAACAACAGTGTTTTCCTGTTGAAGGGTTTGGTTTTGGTTCCAGAAAAAGTAGGAAGCACCTGCAAAAAGGAATGCAACGAAACTGGCGGCAATGGCATATCGTAAAAATTTCCTCCCAATGCTGTTTTCTGCCTTAATCCTGTTTTGAATTAAAGCTTTTAGTCCATTAGGAGTTTTTAAGGCATGCATTTTGGCGAACGTTTCAAGATTATCCTGTAGTTCGTTATAAGTTTTCCTTACCTCAGGATACATTGCAATGTATCTTTCTACCTGCAAGGTTTCTTCGGTGGTTAACGTGCCCAATAAATACTTTTCGAGCAAATCCGTGTCCAAGAATATTTTTATTTTATCTTTCATAATATCAAACTTATTATAATAGTCAGCACCATTGAAGAACCATATATTTTCTTTAATTCCCTGAGGCCAATTTTCAATCTGGATTTAATGGTTCCCAAAGGAATATCAAGCTCATCGCTTGCTTCCTGTTGTGTCATTCCTTGAAAAAACAAGGCTTCCAACACAATTTGGTACTTGGATTCTATTTTCTCCAAATTCTCTTTAACGTCTATAAACTCTGGTCTGATGCTTTCAACGCCTAAGTTATATACGTTGGAAACGTCCATTTGGATTTCCTTGTCCGATTTGGTGTTTACGCTTCTTAGTTTATCTATGGCGGTGTTTCGGGTAATACGAAAAAGCCATGTAAACAGCTTGGCCTTTGTAGAGTCATAAGAATCTGATTTCTTCCAAATTTTGACAAAGCTTTCCTGTAATACATCTTGGGCCAAATCTTCGTCCCTCACCACTTTAAAGGCAACACCATATAGTGTATCACCATAATGTTCATACAAAAGGGAAATGGCTTTGTCATTCCGCTCTTGAAGAAGCTCAACAATATGATTTTCAAGAAGTGTACTCATTTATAGTGTTTGGTTATAAAGTAAAATTGTCTACATGAAGCATCCAATTTTACTTTATAACCGTATATGATGTAAACGCTAATTTATAAAATTGATTGTTATAGCTGGCGTTTCTCAGAATATTTAGTTAGATAAGTGTACAAGACGTAATTGTACATTTAGTTTTTGGTTAGTTTGGTTTGGTATAGCCCCTGATGATTTATTCTCGGGGGTTATTTTATGATATTTACTTCTGGTAAGATACGGATGTTAAATTTTAAATAAACACTTTCCCTAATTCGATCTGACAAATCAAGAATTTCTTTTCCACTTGCATTTCCGTAGTTGATCAATACCAATGCTTGATTTTTATGTACTCCTGCATCTCCATATCGCTTGCCCTTAAATCCACATTGTTCAATTAACCAACCGGCAGGTACCTTATATGCATCTTCAGAGATATGGTAATAAGGGGCATCCATATGATTTTTTATGAATGTATTGAATGTTGATTTTGTAATGATTGGATTTTTAAAGAAACTTCCACAATTACCCAATTCATTGGGATCTGGCAATTTACTTTTTCGTATCGACACCACCGCATTGGAAATATCCTGTATGGTTGGGTTGGTCATTTGGTTTTTTTGGAGTATTGTTTCAATGGCTCCATATGAGCTATTTAATTTGTGTTTTCTTTTGGTAAGTTTAAAATTTACAGAAGTAATAATGTACTTTCCCTTTCCTTCATGCTTAAAAAAAGAGTCTCTATATCCAAACTGACAGTCTTCATTGTTGAACCTAATTATATCTTGTGTTGCTATATCGATTGCTTCACAGCTCTCAAAGGTGTCTTTTAGTTCAACTCCATAGGCTCCAATATTTTGGATAGGGGCAGTTCCCGTATTTCCGGGAATCAAGGACAAATTTTCCAAGCCACCATAATTTTGGTCCAGAGTCCACAGTACCATATTGTGCCAATTCTCGCCGGCCATGACTTTTATGACCACAAAGTCCCGATCTTCTTCCACAACTTGAATCCCCTTGATGTTAATGTGCAGTACCAAGGCATCAATATCGTCGGTGATGAGCATATTGCTTCCGCCACTTATTACAAACTTTGTAGGGTATTCGTTCAATTGTAATACCTGTTTTAACTCATCGGTATTTGTTATCTCGCAAAAGAAGCTTGCTTTGGCATTTATGCCAAATGTATTATATTTTTTTAGAGATATATTCTTCAGAATTTCCATTAAACCTTATAAATTTTTAAGGCTTCATTTAAAATTAGGACGGCTCTTTTTAAGTCTTCTTTGTCCAAAACATAGGCAATTCGAATCTGATTCAGCCCCAATCCTGGGGTGGCATAAAATCCAGCGGCCGGTGCTACCATGACCGTTTCTCCTTTAAAGCTAAATTCTTCCAAAAGCCATTGGGCAAAATGATCGGCATTTTTAATAGGTAATTCTGCTATGCAGTAGAAGGCCCCTTTAGGTTTGGCTATAATAATTCCATCAATTTCTTTCAATGCGGAAATAAGGATATTTCGCCGTTCAACGTATTCATCAATGACCGCATCAAAATAACTTTGAGGTGTTTCCAGTGCAGCCTCACTTGCAATCTGTGCATAGGTCGGAGGTGATAACCGTGCTTGTGCAAATTTTAACGAAGTCTTAATGACCTGCTCATTTTTTGAGACCAAACAACCAATTCTTGCCCCACACATACTATATCTTTTGGAAACAGAATCTACAATAATTGCATGCGTTTCCAATCCCGGTTCCTCTAAAACGGAATAATGTTGTTTTCCATCATAGGTGAACTCACGATATACCTCATCGGCCACCAAAAACAAATCGTGTTTTTTGACAATAGCAGCTAATTTTTGAATTTCTTCCTTACTATACAAATAGCCAGTAGGATTGCCCGGATTGCAAATTAGAATGGCCCTTGTTTTTGATGTAATCAATTTTTCAAACTCCTCAATTGGGGGAAGTGCAAAATTATTTTCTATGTGCGAAACCACAGGCACTACATTGATCCCTGCTGCGGTTGCAAAACCATTATAATTGGCATAAAATGGTTCCGGTATAATTATTTCATCATCAGTATCTGCAATACTACCCATTACGAAGGATAGGGCTTCGGAACCTCCAGTGGTAACAATGATATCCTTCGCCGTTACTTGAACATGCTGTTTAGCATAATATTTGGCTATTTTTTCCCTGTAAACCTCAGAACCCTCTGTTCTGCTGTAGGCTAACACCTCCAATGTGTTGTTTTTTACTGCATCCAGAGCAATCTGCGGCGTTTTAATATCTGGTTGGCCAATATTTAGGTGTATAACATTAATTCCCTGCTTTTTGGCTTGTTCGGCATAGGGAACCAATTTTCGAATTGGAGATTCGGGCATTAATTGCCCTTTCCTTGATATGGATGGCATGTACAGCTAATTTTTCACAAAAATGAGAAATCATAATGGACAAAACAATAGTATATGGTTTTATTTGAGTCTGTAATATTATGTTAATGCATGTTGGGTTACTGCGGTTAATTGCGTATATTTAGGAGAGATAACCCATTAATAACAAGTAGATTGTATAATAAAATTAAACATATCGTTTTTCTTACTTGGTGTTTGCCCCTTCTTTGCTTTGCCCAGACATACGATTTGTCTAATGGCATAAAATATCAGAAAGTAAAGTTTGAGCTCATCAATAATCTTATTATTATTCCAATAGAAGTTAATGGAGCAAAACTTTCCTTTATTTTGGACTCAGGAGTAAGTAAGCCTATACTCTTTAATATTTCGGACCAAGATTCCATTCAATTAAATAATGTAGCTGAGATTTCGATAAGGGGCCTTGGTGAGGGTGAAGCGATTAAAGGACTAAGTTCAGCGGGAAATTTTTTTAAAATTAATAAAATTGAAAATAGGGCACAATTGCTTTATGTGGTATTGGATAAAAGTTTAAATTTTTCTCCCAGTCTTGGAATTCCCATACACGGTATTATAGGATATGATCTTTTCAGGGATTTTGTTGTTGAGATCAACTATAGTGCGAGGTTCATAAAATTTCATGACCCTGAATTTTTCAATTATAAGGAGAACAAGAAAAGTGAAATATTGCCATTGTCGATTGATAACAAGAAGGCATATATAGATGGTCAAGTATTCTTCGAGGATAAAGGAAATATCCCAGTAAGACTGTTGGTTGATACAGGAAGTAGTGACGCCATTTGGCTATTTAAGGACCAAGACAAGGGATTAGGAATCCCGGAAAAAAACTACGATGATTTTCTTGGAAAGGGACTAAGTGGAAATATCTTTGGGAAACGGACGAAGGTTAATAGTATTAGGTTGGGGCGTTTTTCACTACAAGATGCCAAAGCTGCTTTTCCGGATATGAAGTCCTTTAGTTTGGTTAAAAATTTGGGCAACAGAAACGGAAGTTTAGGGGGTGAGGTTCTAAAAAGATTTAATATCATATTTGATTACCCTAGCCAAAGGATCATTTTGAAAAAGAATGGGAACTTTAACATCCCGTTTCATTATAATATGAGCGGATTAGATCTGCAACATGCTGGCGTACGTTATATAGCGGAGCGTATCGCCGATTCACGTGGGGTTGTAAAGAATGATGAAAGTGCCTTTGGAAATGTTCAAATACTAATGGAGAACAGGACAAGACTAAGTTTGGTACCCGAAATTGTAGTATCAGGAATCAGGGCGGGGAGTCCTGCGGATCTAGCAGGT